>ONXW01000300.1 GCA_900321915.1 uncultured Eubacteriales bacterium | reverse complement strand
TTTCGCGCCGGGAGGTCGTGAACGTTCCGCTGGTCGGCACCGTCGCGGCAGGCCAGCCGATTCTCGCGGAAGAGAATATCCAGGATTACTTTCCTATTCCCGCGGATATCCTGCCCAACCGGCAGACATTCATGCTGAATGTCAAGGGCGACAGCATGATTGAAGCCGGCATCTACAGCGGTGACCGCGTGATTGTGGAACAGGCGGATACCGCCTCCAACGGGGAGATCGTCGTCGCCCTCGTAGATGATTCCGCGACGGTTAAACGCTTCTACAAAGAGAAGGGACATTACCGCCTGCAGCCTGAGAATTCTGAGATGGATCCCATTATTGTGGATCATGTGCAGATTCTGGGTAAGGTCATCGGGCTGTTCCGTATGATGAAGTGATCAGAAAAAGGAGCCTTTCGGCTCCTTTTTATTTTTGTCTGTAATATATTTCAAGGTCAGGAAAAGAGTCACAGTCCGGCAGGATCTTCTATCACTTTGCCGTCGCGCCAGATGCGCTCCAGGTCATAAAACAGCCGGTCTTCCTCGGAGAAAATGTGAATGATGATGTCACCGTAATCAAGAAGGATCCATCCCGCGGACTGATAGCCTTCCGTCTTGTGTTCCGGCTGCCCGGCCTTCTCCATGAATTCCTCCACGTTGTCCGCCAGCGCCTGGACCTGGCTGACATTTGCGCCGTCCGCGATGATGAAATAATCTGCTACCACGGAAACGTCGTGAATGTCAATGACGCGGATATTGCCGCCCTTCTTGTCTTTCAGCGCATTCACAGCTGTTTTTACGAGTTCCTTCGTCCTGGTGATTTCTTCTGCCATCCGCCTTTTCTTGCTCCTTTCAGTCGATTTGACATTGGTTCTTGTTCTATTGTATCATTTTGTTCGGCAAATTGCGACTTCAAAGAAGAATTATTCTCTCTTTTTTTCAGATAATACTCATAGGTTTCTTTCGATGCCGGATCGATAAAGCCGCCGGACCGCTCCAGATAGAGAAGAATATTCTCACAGATGGCAAAAAAAGCCTCGTCGAGATCGATAAATGCCAGCTTCCGGAATTCTTCCAGATGTTCCAGCCGTGTCCTGCCCGGCTCGATAAAGTCTGAAACGTAGATGATCTTATCCAGCAGGGACATATCGGGCTTTCCGGTGGTGTGGAAGGAAATGGCGGAGAGAATCTCCGGATCGCTTACATTGTACTTGTGTTCCGCCATCCAGGCGCCAAGCTTCGCGTGAACCACGGGAGGGGCGGATCTCTCCGCCTCTGTGAGGACAACTCCCCGCCTGTCGCACTGGGCGATAATCTCTTCATTTGTGTAACGCTTCGCGCAGTCGTGCAGAAGCCCGGCCAGCTCCGCCTTATCCAGGTCACACCCCCACCGCATGGCAAGGGCTACGGCGGTATAACAGACGCCCAGCGTGTGTTCATATCTGGACGGCTTCAGCTTCTTTTTCAGTTTCTCCCTGATTTCCACATGCTCCGGTTTCATGGAACCTCTCCTTTTTCAGCTGTCTTTGTAGAGATGCCTGGTGCGGATTATATCGATGACGGACGGGGGAAGGAGTTTCTCCACATCCTCTCCCGATTCGATCTTAGCGCGTATTTCCGCGGAGGAAATATCCATCTCCGCACAGTGAAGGACGCCGATGCGCGCGCCGTATTTCTCTTCCAGGTTCTTTATGAGCGGCGTGAGCTCATCCGTCTCGGGCCCCAGGGTCTCCTCGTCTTCCCGCTGGGCGGCCAGAAGGGGTATCTCCTTCAGGATGTATTCCGGATGGTACCAGGATTCGATATGCCGGACAGAATCCTCCCCGACAATGAAATAAAACTCGACATCGGGATAATCCTGCTTCAGCAGCCGGACCGTATCGGCGGTATAGGTATTCCCGCCCTCCCTGCGCAGTTCGTAATCCGAGCAGACAAACCACGGATACGGGGAGATTGCCGCTTCGACCATGGCCACTCTGTCTTCCGCAGAGGTGATGCGCCTGCCGTGCTTGTGCGGCGGAATGCGGGAAGGCATGAACCAGACCTCATCCAGCTGATACTCGCGGTAGGCCTGATCCGCAATATTCAGGTGCCCGAGGTGGACGGGATCAAACGTTCCGCCCATAATACCGATTCGTTTCATAAAATGATTTTCCGTTTCTTTTCATCCTTAGCCGGCCGGTACAGGACAATCTTCCGCCCGATGACCTGGACTACCTGGGAGCGGGTTCGCTCCGCAAGTACCATAGCCAGTTCCCGGCAGTCATCCGCGCAGTTTTTCAAAACATTGATCTTGATGAGTTCCCTGGCCTCCAGGGCTTCTGAGACAGCCTCGGTAAACTCCGGGGTCAGGCTGGACTTCCCAATCTGGAAAACAGGATCCATGGTCATGGCGAGTCCCTTCAGATAGGCTCTCTGCTTGCTGTTCATTGTTCCCCCTACTCTCTGTAATAACTGAATTCATGTCCGTACATCCGGACGGTATCGCCTTCCTCAATTCCTTCTTCCTCCAGGCGGTCGAGCACGCCGGATTTTTTCAGGAACTGCTGGAAGAAACGGAATCCCTTTTCCGATTCCAGGTTTGTGTACCCGAGCATCTTGTCGATCTTGGGTCCTTCCACCACAAAGACTCCCTTCTCATCCCGCTCCACGGTATAGGGAAGGTCTTCCACCTGGGGCATGAATTCATACTCCGACTCATAGACGACAGGCTCTTTCGGGAGGGTCTGCAGGGTTTCCCATACATACCAGAGCATCTCGCGGATTCCCTTCCCGGTGACGCCGGAAATGGGGAACACCTTCATCCCTTCGGGTTCAAAGGCAGCCCGGATGCGTTCCACGGGGTCTTCCGCCCCCTCCTCCGTGTAGATGACGTCCGTCTTGTTGGCAGCGATAAGCATCGGCCTGCTCACAAGATCTACATTATACTTTTTCAGCTCCTCAAGGATCGCCCGGATATCCTCCACCGGGTCCCGCCCTTCCGTGGACGCGGCGTCCACCACATGTATAAGGATGCGGGTTCTCTCGATGTGTCTGAGGAAATTGAGGCCGAGGCCTGCCCCGTCGGAAGCTCCCTCGATGATGCCGGGGATATCGGCCATAACGAAGCCTTTTCCCTCGCCGAGGTCAACTACTCCGAGGTGGGGAGTCAGCGTCGTGAAATGGTAGTTGGCAATCTCAGGCCTCGCGTTGGAGACCCTGGAGAGGAGCGTCGATTTGCCGACATTCGGAAAACCCACCAGTCCGACGTCCGCAATAACCTTGAGCTCCAGCTGGACCGTCAGCTCCTGGGCCGGCTTTCCGGCCTGCGCGTACTGCGGGACCTGCATTGTCGCGGTGGCGTAGTGCATATTGCCCTGTCCGCCCCGGCCGCCGTGCAGGACAACCACCCTCTGGTTTTCCCCGGACATATCGACAATCACCTGTCCGGACTCGGCGTCCTTTACGACAGTCCCCTCCGGCACCTTGATGACGAGATCCTCTCCGTCGGCGCCGTGACGCTTTCTCTTTTCGCCGGGCTGGCCGTTGCCGGCGGCATACTTCCGCATATGGCGGAAGTCATTCAGGGTATTCATCCCCTTGTCGACCTGGAAAATGACATCGCCTCCGCGGCCTCCGTCGCCGCCGTCAGGTCCGCCGGCCGCCACGAATAATTCCCTGCGGAAACTGACATGTCCGTCCCCGCCTTTTCCTGATTTTATGACTATTTTTGCGCTGTCGGCAAACATGGCTCAATGCTCCTTTTGCGGATCACAAAGGGCTCCATACGCAGAACGTACGGAGCCCGAATCCTACTGATTACTCGTTGATTACTTTCGGATAAACAGAAACCTGCTTTCTGTCTCTGCCCAGTCTCTCGAAACGGACAACACCGTCTACCTTGGCAAATAAAGTATCATCGCCGCCGCGGCCGACGTTTACGCCCGGATGGATCTTGGTTCCGCGCTGTCTGTAAAGCACGTTGCCGGCAAGAACGAACTGTCCGTCCGCACGCTTAGCGCCAAGTCTCTTGGACTCGGAATCACGGCCGTTCTTTGTGGAGCCGACACCTTTCTTATGAGCGAAAAGCTGAAGGTTCATCTTGAACATCAGTTACACCTCCTCGAATCGTATTCTCATATACTCCTCACCGCAGCTCTCTGCCACGTCCTGAAGTCCGAGGACAAGAGCATTGATAAGAAGTGACGCATCGTGACTTGCTTTGCCGGGAAAGCGGAACCGGAAATGCCCTTCTTCGCATTCAGCTTCGAATCGGTCTTCCGTAAAGTGTTCCACGGCATTGGCCATATTGATGGTCAGTGCGGAAACAGCCGCGCAAACGACGTCCTTCCCGTACTCATCATAGCCTGCATGGCCGTCTACTTCAATTCCCAGCGTATTACCGTCTGAATCTGCAGTTATTCTGACGTTGATCATCTGACATTAAGCGTTGATCTTCTCGATCTTCACTTCCGTGAACAGCTGTCTGTGACCATTCTTCTTGTGGTATCCGCTCTTCGGCTTATACTTGTAAACAATTACTTTCTTAGCCTTGCCTTCTTTTACCACGGTAGCGGTAACGCTTGCCCCGTCTACGACAGGAGTCCCAATCTTCAGATCCTCGTCATTGCTGACAACAAGAACCTGATCGAAGGTTACGCTCTCGCCGGCATCGACACCGAGCTTCTCAACCCTGATGACATCGCCTTCGGCAACTTTGTACTGTTTACCACCGGTAGCTATAATCGCATACATCTGATGGCACCTCCTAATATAAATACTCGCCAGCTTCGGCGGCAGGACGCACTTCTAGCCTCGCTGTGCGGCACACCCATATAGTTTAACAACTGGGCAAATAAATGTCAACATAGAATTTCAGAATATTTCAGAAATCGGCCGCCTGATTTTCTTGCGGGTAATTTCCGCAAGTCCCAGGGCCGTCACATCCACCAGGACAGTTTTTACCGGGTCTTTCCTGAGCTCCGCCTGAAGCTCTTCCAGAAGCCTTACGGTGTCCTCCTGCCGGCGCATATTAATGAAATCAATGAGAATCATGCCGGAAATATTCCGCAGCGTCAGCTGCCTTGCGGATTCGCGCGCCGCTTCAAGATTGATTTTCAGGACGGTGTCATCCGGGGATTTCCTGTCCGAGTACTTCCCGGAATTCACGTCTATGACGGTGAGCGCCTCGGTAGGCTCAATAACAAGATACCCTCCGGATTTCAGCCACACCTTCCTGTCCAGGGCTTCCCCCACCGTCCTGTCAATCCTGTATACCCTGTCCAGGGAGCAGGAATCATCGGAATAAAATGTCAGAAGGGAAAGACATTCCGGCGCTTCCGACATAAGGAACTGCCGTACCGTATCCCTGCATTCCGGAAGGTCCGTGACAATCCGTTCCGTATCCCGCAGATGATCCCGTATAATGCGGACATATCCGGGTTCCGCACTGTAAAGAAGGGTATGCGGTTTCCGGGATCCTGCACGCGCCAGGATATCCTCCGCTTTCTCCCTGAGGGCGCTGACTTCCTTCAGAATGTCCTCCGAAGGCACATTCTCGGCGCCGGTACGGGCGATAAGGCCGAAGTCCTCCCCGGCGCACCCGGAGAGAAGCTCCTTCAGCCGGTTCCGTTCATCGGCGCTGCGTATTTTGGAAGAGACGGAAACCCTGCGGTTTCCTGTCGTGACAACCGTGTATCTCCCGGCAAAACTAAGGTTCGACGTAAGGACCGGTTCTTTCGTTTTCACAGCGTCCCGCGCCACCTGCACGGCAATCTCATCGCCCTCCCGCAGCTTCAGCAGGGGATGGTCCTTCAGGCTGTAGTAACCGTTTTTTCCGGGCAGGAATTCAATAAACGCAGCGTCAATATTGTGCAGGATATGCGTGACCCTGCCCGTGTAAATATTGCCCACCAGCGTCTCTTCCTCCGGCTCCGGCACCAGCATGCGGCAGAGGCCATCCTCAAACACAGCGGCGGTGCGTTTCCCCCGGCACATGGTAATAACTATGGTTTTCATCAGAATTCCGTCCCGTAATCTTCCAGGGCACGGAAACGGTGTTCCGTACCGTCACCCTCATCGGCGTAGATTTCCACGCGCTCTACCTGGAGATCGTAAACCGGGTATTCCTTCCCTTCATTGAGATAAAATGCTTCCAGGATCTGTTCCGGCTTGATGTTTGCCTGGCTTCCCTGGGAAAGACGCATAAAGATCCCGGGGACAGGGTTTCCCACAGGCCCGCAGGGTTCTGTGCGGACCAGGTAGACAGAAGGGGCAAGATCGATCTGCCGGTCTCCCTTTTTCCCATGCCTGACGTAAGGAATGGAGGGGCTTTTGGCGAAGGATGCGGCCGCGGTCCAGAAAGCGGCCGCGTCCTCAGGCTCCTTTCCTTCCTTGAACCAGACCCTGTAATCAGCCGCGGCGACAACAGACATGGCGTTTTTCGTCCCGTCCGGGAGAAGCCGGCAGCTCAGAACCGCAAGGTCCGGAACTCCCGCCCGGTTCAGCCGCTCCACCATATCGGAAGAGCTTACCGCGGAGCGCACGTCAATATCCACATACTCCCCGCACCCCAGCAGACCCACGCTAAGGGGGGAGGCAAACGACATAATCTGGTGGGGATTAAAGCCTTCGCTGTAGCGTATCGGCACTTCAGCCCGGCGCATCAGCTTCTGGAAGTATCTCATGATATCAAGATGGCCGATAAAGCGGAGGCTGCCCTGTTTGCGGAATTTAATTCTCAGCTTCATAGCAGACACCTCCCCCGTATTTCCTGGCGCCGCAGCCGCTGCAGTTCTCCCTGCAGTTGCGCGTTACCTTCCCGGCCCTGGCATTTTCCCACTCCCGGATGAAAAAGGCCTTGCTCACGCCGCAGTCGATAAAATCCCAGGGGAGCAGTTCCGTAACATCTCTCTCCCGCTCGGTATAAAATGCCGGATCTACGTCCGCTTCCCGGAAAGCCTGTTCCCAGCGTTCATTTTTGAAGGTTTCGGACCATGCGTCATAGAGGGCGCCGTTTTTGTACGCCAGCTCCACCACCCGGGCAACCCGGCGGTCGCCCCGCGCGAGAACACCCTCCAGGACCGAGACATCCGCCTCGTGCCAGTTGTACCTGAGGGACTTTCTGTTCAGCATCTCCTTCATGCGGTGATTCACGATGGATGCTTTTCCGAGGAACTCATCCCGGGTATTCATCCTGGCCCACTGGAAAGGCGTAAAAGGCTTCGGCACAAAGAAAGAAGTGCTGGCCGTCACCTGGACCTTCCCCTGCCGTTCTTCCTTCGGCACGGTATCATAGAAATTCTCCGCCACCCGCTCGGAAAGCTCCGCGATGCCCCGGATATCGTCCTCGGTCTCCGTCGGCAGTCCCAGCATAAAATACAGCTTTACCTTATTCCAGCCTCCGCGGAAAGCCATAGCGGAACCGCGCATGATATCTTCTTCGGTCAGCCCCTTGTTGATGACATCGCGCATCCGCTGCGTTCCCGCCTCCGGCGCGAAGGTCAGGCTGCTTTTGCGCACATCCTGGACCTTGCTCATGACATCGAGGGAAAACGCGTCGATGCGGAGGGAAGGCAGGGAAATGTTTACGCCGGTGCTGCCGTAGCGCTCAATCAGGTAGTCCAGCAGCTTTTCCAGGCCCCGGTAGTCGCTGGTACTGAGGGAGCTGAGGGTGATTTCATCATAACCGGTGCTTGACAGCAGAGAGTCCGCGAGGCGCATCAGCTCCTCAGGACTGCGCTCCCGGACGGGCCGGTAGATCATTCCGGCCTGGCAGAACCTGCATCCGCGGATACAGCCGCGCATGACCTCCAGCGTAACCCTGTCCTGGGTGGCGCGGATAAATGGAACCACCGGCTTTTCCGGATACCAGGTCTCGTCCATCTCCATCACCAGCTGCCGCTCCACGACAGCCGGCGCGTGCGGATTATTCGGCGTCATGGACAGCAGCGTGCCATCCTCCCGGTAGGAAACGTCATAGAAAGCGGGGACATAGATGCCGGGAATCTCCGCGGCCGCCTCCAGGAAATCCCTGCGCGACCCGCCGCGCTTTTTATTTTCCAGATAGGCATCCAGCAGGCGGAAATAGACGACTTCTCCCTCCCCGATATAGAACATGTCAAAAAACGGAGCGATTGGCTCCGGGTTGTAGCTGCACGGGCCGCCGCCGATGACGATGGGACAGTCCTCCCCGCGGTCTTCGGCGTGGAGGGGAATCTGTGAGAGCTCCAGGACCTGGAGTATGTTTGTGTAGCACATCTCATACTGCAGCGTAATTCCCAGGAAATCAAAATCCTTCACGGGATCCTGGCTTTCCAGGGCGAACAGGGGGATGCGGCGCTTGCGCATGACAGCGTCCAGGTCTGTCCAGGGGGAATACACTCTCTCACACCAGACGTCTTCCCGCCGGTTAAACATATCATAGAGTATCTGGATCCCAAGATGGGACATCCCTATCTCATATACGTCGGGGAAGCACATGGCGAAACGCACCTGCACCCTGTCAGGATCCTTCATCACGCTGTTGATTTCCCCGCCGATATAGCGCGCAGGTTCTTTGACAGACAGCAGCACGTCATCAGGTAATGCAAGTTTTCTCATTCGTTCTCCTCGTCGCGCTCCTCCAGGTCTTCTGCCAGCGGCTCCAGGTAATGCACAAGCATCTCCCGGACACTCCGGATAGGCCTTGGACCGCTCTGTTCCAGTTCCTCGAAGGTGAAGCTCTTCCTGCCGCCTTCAGCCATCCGGTTCCACCAGACCTCCATATCCCTGTAGCGGACATAATACATCTCATCGCGCTCCGTGTAATACAGGACAAAAAAAGCCACGCCTCCCTGTTCTTCGAAGGATTTCATGAAGGACATCTGGTGGGCGTGTACATTCTGCAGGGGAAATGTGTCCGCCGCGCATTCTTTGGCGTCAAAGCAGACAGCAACGCCCTGCACCACCCCGATATAATCCACGGTGCTTTTCTGGTCAAAATATGCCAGCGTAATATGGTGAGTCGCTTTATCAATATTGATGGGCGTGATCGGGGTCGGCACCTTCTGTATCAGGGCGAGATGCCGCTCCCGGTAACACTCGTTGGTATGATTAATCAGGTCTTCCAGAGTTGAACCGCGCAGGCCGCGTCCGTTCCAGGTTCCCATACTTTATCCTCATCTTCCGTCCGTGAGCTGTCGGCAGGCCCTCTCAAAAAGCTCCGGCGGCGCTGCCGTAAACACTCTGCCGCCAAGCCGTTCCAGGGGCGCTTTCACACTGTCCGGCAGCTCCAGCCGGGCTGCGTGCAGAAGCTGGCAGTCCACTCCCAGTTCACGCTTCAGCAGGTCATTCCAGCTGCGGCTGCCGTACTTGTAATCCCCGGCAACCGGAAAGCCCTCGGAAGCCAGGTGCGCGCGTATCTGGTGCGTTTTCCCGGTAATGAGCCGCACTTCCAGAAGGGTCGCGGTTTTCCCGGCCTTCAGGGGCCTGTATTCCGTGACGATATGGACGTCTTCCGGGCCGGTTTTCCGGGCCGAAACCGTCACACGGTTCGTTTCCGGGTTTTTCCGCAGATACCCGTCCAGGCGCCTGCCCTTCTCCATCCTGCCGCGGACGATGGTGTGATAGAACTTT
>ONXW01000202.1 GCA_900321915.1 uncultured Eubacteriales bacterium | reverse complement strand
GCGGATTCCCGAGTGGCCAAAGGGGACAGACTGTAAATCTGCTGCTGATAGCTTCGGTGGTTCGAATCCACCTCCGCCCATTTAAAAAAGTAAATAATATCGCGGGGTAGAGCAGTCTGGAAGCTCGTCGGGCTCATAACCCGGAGGTCGCAGGTTCAAATCCTGCCCCCGCAACTTACCGCTGGAGGAGATATCCTTCAGCGGTTTTATCGTTAAAGGCATATTGCGGGAAGAGAGAGATGGAAGAAAACCATAAACAGTTCCGTAAAATAAAAAGGAATAAATGGATCTCCCGGCTTCTGGCCTGCGTACTGGCAGTACTGATGACAGCCGGGATAATGCTGCTGTTTGAGTGGATGTTCCCGGGCCTGCTCTCCCTGGTCTGCAGCAGGGACCAGAAGGCGATAGAGGCTTATCTCGCGGAGGCGGGACAGTGGAAGGGGCTGCTGTGCCTGTTCTTCCTGAGCGCTGTCCAGGTCATCAGCATCGTTCTTCCGGGCGTCCCCATCCATGTGACCGGCGGCCTTCTGTACGGATGGTGGAAGGGCACCCTGGTCTGTTTTTGCGGATTTGTCTTCGGCAGCGTCCTGGTTTTCCTGCTGGACCGGCGGGTCGGAAAACGGCTGCACAGATTCTTTCCCGCGGAAGAAAGAAGTGAAGAGACGGCCATGCAGAACCGTCTCATTGAGCAGATGAAAAAACAGAATCCCTCTGTCGCGGTGGGACTTGCCGTAATGATCCCTGGCGTCCCCAGGGGGCTTATCCCCCACGCCGCAGCCGGGACCGGCATCAGCGCGCAGGGCTTTGCGGGGGCGGTGACGGCGACCGCCTGGATGCAGATTCTCAGGAACTGCCTGGTCGGCGACTTCCTCATCCGCGGAATGATTTTCCAGGCCGGCCTTGTGTATGTGCTTTACTTCCTGCTCATCGCCCTGGTCACCTGGAAACGGCAGGAGATCCTGGGGCGGTTCAGGTGATACTTATACAATCTTAATACCGGGTAATGATATCTTATGCTCATTTTATATCCGTTGGGATATACTGATAAAAAGGAGCAGGGTATCATGAACAGGAATAAAATATCTTCCTTTCAGATAATTCTCGGCGGGTTTCTCGCTGTGATATTAATTGGAACAGGTCTTCTCATGCTGCCTGCCGCTTCCCGAAGCGGTCAGGCGGCTTTTTTTTCCGAAGCCCTTTTTACGTCCGCGTCCGCCGTGTGCGTGACCGGGCTTGTGGTGCGGGATACCGCAACCTTCTGGTCCCCTTTCGGAAAGGTGGTAATCCTGGGACTGATCCAGGTCGGCGGCCTCGGAGTAGTCACCATGGCAACGCTGATCACGCTTTTTTCGGGGAAGACGGTGAGCCTCCGGCAGAAGAATCTCCTGATGGAATCCATTTCCGCCAGGCAGATGGGGGGCATCATCCGCTACATGCGGCTGATTCTCCTGATTACGTTCGGAACGGAACTTTTGGGCGCTTTCTTCCTCCTGCCGGTGTTTGCCGGGGAGTATGGGCTGTCGAAGGGCGCCCGGATGTCTGTCTTTCACTCGGTTTCCGCATTCTGCAACGCGGGATTTGACCTGATGGGGGAGAAGGCGGTGTTTTCTTCCCTCACGGGATATGCGGGAAATGTCCCCGTCAACCTTGTGATTATGATCCTGATTACAGTCGGCGGCATCGGATTCCAGACGCTGGAGGACCTGGGCCGGCACAGGCTGCGCTTTTCCCGCCTGAGCCTGCAGAGCAGGCTGATCCTGATTACCAGCGGTATCCTGGTGTTTGTCCCGGCCGTAATTTTCTGGTTTCTGGAGTATCCGCAGCTTCCGGGAAAGGAGCGGCTGCTGGCTTCCCTTTTCCAGTCTGTGACGACCAGGACGGCGGGATTCAACACCATGGATTACGGGAACATGAGCGAACCGGGGCAGCTTCTGGTGATTCTCCTGATGCTGGCTGGAGGTTCTCCCGGATCCACGGCGGGAGGGATCAAGACGACAACGGTCGCCGTGCTCGCGGTGTCCGCCTTTTCGGTGTTCCGGCGGAAAAATACGGATACCGTGCTGGGCCGCAGGATTTCCGAGAAAACCGTGCGGGACGCGGCGGCTATCCTGGGCGTCTACAGTCTGGCATTTCTGGCGGTTTCCGGCCTTATCTGCCGGCTGGAGGGGCTTCCCCTTCTGACATGTATGTTTGAGTGCGCTTCCGCCATAGGGACCGTCGGCCTCTCCCTGGGCGTCACGCCGCACCTGGGAACTGTGTCAAGGATGTTCCTGGTGTTTCTCATGGTTTTCGGCCGTGTGGGCGGGCTGACCCTGGTGTGCGCAGCCCTGCCGTCCGCCGGAATTGAGTACGCGAAATACCCGGAAGAACCGGTAAGTGTGGGGTAAATGCCGGAGAGAAAGGAGGACCGGGAATGAAAAATATATTGCTGATTGGACTGGGAAGATTCGGAAGGCATGCGGCGCGCAAGCTGCATGAGCTGGGACACCAGGTCCTGGCGGTTGACCGGGATGAGCAGAATGTGAATGCGGCGCTGCCCTATACGGCGAGCGCCCTGATCGGGGACAGCACAAACCCGGAATTTCTGGCCACCCTGGGGGTGGAAACCTTTGACGTGTGCGTGGTAGCCATCGGCGACAATTTCCAGAGTTCCCTGGAAACCACCGCGCTTCTCAAGGAATGCGGCGCAAAATTCATCGTATCCCGGGCGTCCCGGGACGTGCAGGAAAAGCTCCTGCTGAACAACGGGGCGGATGAGGTGGTGTATCCGGAGCGGCAGCTTGCGGAGTGGGCGGCCATCTGCTATAGTTCAGACTATATCCTGGATTATATCGCGGTGGGGGAGGATTTCTCGGTTTATGAAATCCGGATCCCGGAAAAATGGGTCGGCCGCTCCCTGACCGGGCTGAATATCCGGCGCCGTTACCGGATCAATGTCATTGCCCTGAAGCGGGAGGGACGTATCCTGGCGGATATTGAGCCGGATTCACCGCTCCCGGGGGATGTGACGCTGCTCGTCATCGGCAGGGATGCGGACGTGCAGCGCATGCTGCGATAGCCTGAGGAAAGTCCCGGAAACAGGAGGACCTCAAGATGAAAGAATGGACTATAGAAGAAAAGGATGTTTCGCCGGTCCAGGATCTCCTTACCGGCTTCGGCATGATGGCGGCGGCGACACTGGTGGGCACGGCGTTCAGGCGCCTCGGCTTCTCTGAGTCCGCCATCATTTCCGTCTATATTCTCGCCGTCCTGATATCCGCCATAATGACAACCAATTATATCAGCGGGATTATTGTATCCCTGGCCAGCGTGGTGACCTTCAACTTTTTCTTTACGGAGCCGAAATACACGCTGCTGGCCTACGGGCAGGACATGCCGGTGACATTTGCCGTTATGCTTCTTGTGACTCTGGTGGCCAGCTTCCTGACGGAAAAGCTGAAGCGGACAGCCCGGGAATACTCGCGCACTTCCTACGGGACCAGGATCCTCCTGGAAACCAACCGGATCTTCCACCAGTGCGAGACGGAGGACGAGGTGCGGGAGAAGACGGAGCGCCAGCTCCGGCGCCTGCTGAACAGGGATGTCATACTTGTCCCGCCCGGGAGGAAGATGCCGCCGGGACGGGAATACCAGGAAATGAATATTTCCGTGGGGGATACGGGATATGGAACGCTGCTGGTGCGGAAGAAGGAAACGGAACCGGATGCCTTTGAGGCTAACATGACCGATTCCATCCTGTCGGAATACGCCCTGGCCGTGGAAAACATGCGGGTTCACCGAGAGAAAGAGGAGGCGGCCATCCGCATACGGAATGAACAGTTCCGCTCAAACCTGCTCCGCTCCATATCCCACGATCTCCGCACGCCCCTCACGTCCATTTCGGGGAATGCCAGCAATCTCCTGACCAGCGGGGAGGAGTTTGACGCTGAGACGCGGAACATGCTGTACTCGGATATCTATGATGATTCGAGATGGCTCACGAATCTCGTGGAAAATCTCCTGTCGCTGAGCCGTGTGGAGGACGGGAATATCCCCATGAACCTGCAGGTGGAGCTTCTGGAGGATGTTGTGGATGAAGCCCTGCAGCATGTGGACAGGCACCGTGCCGAGCACAGTATTATTGTCAGTCTCCCGGAGGACCCGGTGCTGGTCCTGGCGGACGCGCGCCTGGTGGCGCAGGTCCTGATCAACCTGGTCAACAATGCCATCGCCTACACGCAGCCGGGCTCCGAGATAACAATCAGCGCCGAGGAAAAGGTGCGTGACGTGGAGATCACCGTGTCGGACAACGGGCCGGGGATCCCGGACGGCGAAAAAGAAAAGGTGTTTGACATGTTTTACAGCGGGACGGGGAGAAAGCCTGAGAGCCGCAGGAGCGTGGGAATGGGTCTCGCGCTCTGCAGGGCGATCGTGCAGGCGCACGGGGGAGAAATCTGGCTGCGGGACAATGTTCCCGCCGGCGCTTCCTTTACCTTTACCCTTCCCCGCAGCGAGGTAAACATACATGAATAAGCTGAATGTTTTGGTGGTGGAGGACGATACGCCCATCCGCAACCTGATGGAGACTACGCTCCGGGCGCATGACTACGGGTATCTGTCCGCCTCTGGCGGGGAGAGCGCTATCCTGATGGCGGCGACGAAAAACCCGGATGTGATCCTGCTGGACCTGGGGCTCCCGGATATGGACGGGGTGGAGGTCATCCGCAGAATCCGGACCTGGAGCGACCTTCCTATCATTGTGATCAGCGCCCGCAGTGAGGACGCGGACAAGATCACTGCGCTGGACGCCGGCGCGGATGATTACCTTACAAAGCCTTTCTCCGTGGACGAACTGCTGGCCCGCCTGCGGGTGGCCGGACGCAGGCTTCTCAGGGAGAGCGGGGACCTGGGGTCTTCCGTATTTGAAAACGGGGACCTGCGGATTGATTTCGCCGCCGGAACGGTGTTCCTGGCCGGTGAGGAGGTCGCGCTGACCGCCAATGAATACAAGCTGCTTTGCCTGTTTGCCCGGAATGTGGGAAAGGTCCTGACCCACACCTACATTACCGACAAAATCTGGGGAAACAGCCTGGAGAGCGATGTCGCGTCCCTCCGGGTATTTATGGCGTCCCTCCGGAAAAAGATCGAGAAAAGGGGGCACAGCAGGAAGTATTTCCAGACCCATGTGGGTATCGGGTACCGGATGAACCGGCTGTAACAAATCTAAAGAAAACGTAAGGGTTTCGGATGGGACTTCTTCCGGTGAAATATGGTATGATAATGCGGTAATAACAGCATTGCATACGGAATATACAAAACCGGAGGTTGGGAATTTGAAGGTTTTTAAAAAGATAATATCCTGTTTCGCGGCCATGTTTCTGCTGGCGGCCTGCCTGGCGATCCCGGCGGGCCGCTTTACGTCCTATGCGGGCCCGGTGGCGGAGGGACCCGGTACGGAGGCGGCGCCCATTCTGGGAGGAGCGGAGCTTACGCTTCTTTCCGGCGAAGACGGGATGTCCATGATGTCAGCGGTGATCCGGACGGTATCCGGCGATGTGATTGTGGTGGACGGCGGCCGGGAAGCTGACCGGGACCACCTCCTCCGGGTGCTGCAGGGATACGGCGGACATGTGTCCCTGTGGCTGATCACCCATCCCCACGATGATCATGTGGGGGCGCTCTCGGAGATCCTGAAGATGCAGCCCTGCCCGGTCCAGATTGACCGGATCGCCTGGTCCTTCCTGCCGAATGAGATGTATGAGATGGGGGAGACCCAGAACCGCATGAGCGATCTGACCAGTTTCCAGGAGGCGCTCAGATACGCCGTTCCGGACAGCCTTGTGAGCCCGCTGTACGCCGGGGAGCAGTTTACGGCCGGCGACGCGGTGGTGACAGTGCTCAATGAGCCCATGTTCTGCGAACGGGCAACATTCAACAACAGTTCCGTCGCCTACCGCATTGATGTGGGCGGAAAGCGCATGCTCTTCCTCGGCGACATGGGGAAGGAAGCGGGCCAGAACCTGCTGAACACCGTGGGAACGGAAGCGCTTAAGGCGGATATCCTGCAGATGTCCCATCACGGCAACGGCTATGACAATGCCGGTATGGGCGTATATACGGCGGCGTCTCCGGAGATCTGCCTGTGGCCGACGGCACAGTTTATCTGGAACAGCTCCGACCTGGGAGCCCAGTCCCTGTGCTGGCTGATGGAAGGCCTGGGCGCGAAGCGCCACCTGGTGACGGCTTTCGGGGATCAGGTGCTGCGGTAGGAGGTCGGCCGGATGAACGGACTGCTGAAGAAAACCGTAGAGCTGGCCAAGACGGGCAGCGGGGACGGTTATGAAGATTTTTATATCCTGACGGTGGACAGCACCTACGGGAAGATAAAACTCCTCGGACTCACAGAGGAGCAGAGCGAAGGACTCCTGGCGGACGTATACACGAACCTGTACCGCCATGTCCACGAGCTTCCCCTGGAGGAGGAGCAGCTCGACGCCATGATGGAGGAGGAGATCCGGCGGGCTGCCGCAAAGCTCCTGGGAGATAAGCAGCCGGACATCCCCCTGGAGGGGGAATTCCCGAAGCTGGCGGAGGATGTGGCTGCCGGAATCTGGATCCGGGTGGAAAACAGGACCGGTCTTTACAGTGACCGGCGCGCCTGGGAGAAAACGCCCTGGTACGCCTACGCGGCGATGGGGATCCGGATCGTCCTCGCCGTTGTGATGCTTGTGCTGATTGCCGCCGTATTCTTTATGTTATGGCGCTACCTCGCGGGATAAAGGCGCGGAAGGAAAGATGAAAAACAGACAGTCTTTGCAGGAAAAACTGCGGGCATACGGGGAGACGGATATGTACCCGTTCCACATGCCCGGTCATAAGAGAAACAGGGAATGGGCGGAAAGATTTTCCAGCCCATTTTCTGCGGATATCACGGAGATTATGGGATTTGACAACCTGCACCGCCCTGAGGGTATCCTTAAGGATGCGATGGAGGACGCCGCGGCGCTCTATGGGGCCAGGAGGACGTGGTTTCTGGTGGGGGGAAGCACCGCCGGGATACTGGCCGCCCTGTCGGCGGCAGCCCTTCCGGGGGAGAAAATCCTGATGGCGTCCAACTGCCACCGTTCCGCGTATCACGCTGCGGTGCTGCGGGATCTTATGCCGGTCTTTGTCCGTCCGGAGATTTCGGAAGAGTACGGGGTGTCCTGCGCCGTCCG
>ONXW01000388.1 GCA_900321915.1 uncultured Eubacteriales bacterium | reverse complement strand
CTTCCATCTGAATGCCGTCTCAGCGGTTATAGAGGCGTGTCCATGCCGTCTCAGCGGTTATAGAGACGGAACCATGTCGTCTCAGCGGTTATAGAGACGGGACCACAACTGCATAAAAACTACCGGGTGGCAGCCGCGTGTATAGCGGCTGCCACCATGTTTTTGCCGCCATCTGACACTGTTCTCTGGCATTTTGACACGGCTGCTGCCGCCCCTTATACTTATGTCATGGCTTTTTTCACAAACGGAACCGGCTGCCTGGGCATGCTGTGGAAGAGTGACGTCGACCTGACCGTGCATTACAACAGATAAACGGATTATGAAAAGATGACTGCTGGCAAAGAAATATTTTTCAGTAATTACGACTATTACTGGCTGAAATACACTATGGACAGGGGCATTGAGGAACAAGCCCGTTATCTGACAGCCGGCCATTCCCTGGCCAGGTTCGGGATCAACGACAGGGACATCCCGGGACTCATCAACCTGGCCTTCCTGTCACAGGATTATTATTATTCCTACAGGATCATCGAGAAAGCGCTGGACAATATCCATACTCTGGAGCATATTGTGCTCGGTACCGGGTATCTGTCGCCGTACATGGACCTTTCCGCGGCCTGCAATAAAAACGAGCTTGAACGCATCGTCCGGGTGTACGGCCGCTATTTTCAGGATATCCATCATATGGATGCCCGTGAGTATGAAAGAATGCGCTCGGACATCCTGCCCGGGAATAATGACGATCCCGGAGACGCCTCCGGAAACCGGTTTTCGGAGGACACTTTTTTCCGTCTGTACGAGGAACGAAAGGACGATTATTTCTGCCGGGAACGCGACAGGCAGCAACTGTCGGAAGTCTTCTGGGCAGACCTTGCCGAGGATGAGCGGTGCCGGCTGGCAGAAAGTCGTACGAATTATCATAACAGTCTTCTGAAACATCACGAAATCTATGAGGAAAACACTTCTGTCCTGCAAAAGACCGCCGGCTTGTGCCATGCGAAAGGAGTCTTGCTTTCCCTGGTAGTATTCCCGTCCAACCGCTACTATCGGAGCACTCTGGATCCACGGCTTCAGGAAGGCTATAGGAAACAAATCAGCCTGATCCCCGAAGCCAGCCGTCCCCTTCAGTGGGATCTCTTTGATTCAGCGGAGTTTGACTCTGTAAACGACTATATCGACGCGGATCATCTGAACAACCGCGGCGCATCAAAGATGACGGCAAAGATGCGGGATTATCTTGAGGGAATATGATGCTGGGAATATGGTTCAACCACGAAGACCGTCGTTTAAGGTCAAAAAAGCATGTTGATTTTGAGTGCCTGAAACGGTTCGGCTTTACCGACGCTTTTATCCTGATCAAAGGGATGGCGCATGATAAGAGGAGCACCCCTGAAGACCACGCACATCTGGATTCTCTGATCCGGGAACTGTGCCTGCAGGGGATACGCACCCACGGGGTATTTATCTGCAGTGAAGACCGGGAATACTCCTCTCTTTATCCGGACAGGACCGATACGTCGATATTCGGAAAAAAATCGGATAGCAGGATTTCCCATCTGGACACGCGGTATCTGGAATACCTGACCCGCCTGGTCCTTACCGCCGCCAGCGAATACCCGCTGGACGGAATCCAGTTCGACTTTCTCAGATACGGGTATATCGGAAACGGATGGAGTCCGGAAGAAGAAAAAATATACGCTTCTTTCGGTGTGGACATCCCGAAACTGAAAGATGAAATACTTGCCAGATATGACTCCTCCAAACCGCAGTATAATCTGGAACCCGTGTTTTCCCGATACCGGGATCATGAGGAGCAGGTCTGCGGGTTCGCAGCCGGGAGACAGAGCATCATCAAGGGCTTTGCGCGCGCTTTGACGGAATCGGTCCGCTGCGGGCTCCCCTGCCCCGGCATAGAGCTGTCGATCGCCATGATGCCGGAAGGGTTGTTTACGCCGTGGCGTGACGTGGCAGCGCTCCATTACGGACAGATATACGAGGATTTTTATCCCCTCTTTGACCGCCTGTACCCTATGATTTACACCG
>ONXW01000203.1 GCA_900321915.1 uncultured Eubacteriales bacterium | reverse complement strand
CTCCACATTGACCGGTCGGTGATGGGGCATATTATTTCCGTCGGGCTTCCGGCGGGGATCCAGTCGGTGATTACAGCCTTTTCGAACACCTTTGTCCAGGCCTACGTCAATTATTTCGGCTCCGGCTGCATGGCCGGCTGGAGCTGTTACAATAAGCTGGACCAGCTGGTGATGCTGCCGATGCAGAGCATCGGCATGGCGGCCACGGCCTTCGTCAGCCAGAACATCGGGGCGAAACTGGAAGAGAGGGCAAACCGCGGAACGGTCCGCTCCATCCAGATCGTCATCGTGGTGACCCTCGCCATCACCACCCTCCTGGTGGTATTTGCCCGGCAATCGGTGATGCTGTTCTCGAAGGATGAAGAGGTTATCGCCTTCGGCGTGATGTTCCTCAGGACCAACACGTTTTTCCTGCTGGCCAACTGCGTCAACCACGTGCTGGCAGGCGCCCTGCGGGGCCGGGGCGATTCCCGGGGGCCGATGGTGATTATGCTGACGTCCTTTGTGGCGATACGCCAGATATACCTCTTCGTCATGACGCGGTTCATCTCCAATACCCCGCGCCCGGTGGGGTTCAGTTACCCGGTGGGGTGGACGGTATGCATGGTGCTGGAGGTTGCCTATTATATGGTTCGCTGGAGAAAGCGCGCAGCTGCGTAAAAGCGGCGGCGCGCTTCTTTACGCGATGAGTCGCGATGAGGCCGGAGAACTGACGCCGTGCCTGTACGGACGGATAGTATTCGGCTTCGATAAGGATATTTTTCGGATTCTCATCCGGCCGGTTTTGTGTTATAATGGATACAGAAAGGTTAGCATGGTTTTCTGCTGTATTTCGGAGGTGATTCTGTTTGACGGTAGATGAGATGAGACGGCTTCGGATTGAGATGGGATTATCTTATAAGGAACTGGCGGGGAAGTCAGGGCTTCCGCTGGGGACGATACAGAAGGTTTTCGGGGGGATCACCCTGAATCCCCGCAGGGCGACGCTCCGCAGGATTGAGGAGGCGCTGGTGAGGGAGCAGATGGCCTCTCCCGCGGGGACTTCGATGATACGTGATCCCGGGAGCGCATACTGCGCGGCTCCTGACCCCGGAGATGAGGACGACGGAAGAATCCGCGTCCATTTCTTCCCCGGACAGGGAAAGTATACTGTCAAAGATTACGAGTCCCTGCCTGAGGACCAGAGGGTGGAATTGATCGACGGCGTTTTTTATGATATGGCGGCGCCATCCTATCCCCACCAGATCATCGGGGGGAGCATCCATGCGCAGCTGCTTGCGTTCCGGAACGGGCGGAAGGGCCCGTGCGTGCCCCTGATTGCCCCGGCTGACGTACAGCTGGACAGGGATGAGAAGACCATTGTCCAGCCGGATGTGATGATTGTCTGCGACCGCAGCAAGATTCTCCGGCAGAGAGTATTCGGGGCGCCGGATTTTATCGTGGAGGTGCTGTCTCCTTCCACCAGGAAGAAGGATATGAACCTGAAGATGATGAAGTACAGCGCCGCCGGCGTGCGGGAGTACTGGCTGGTGGACCCGGATTCCCGCCAGGTTGTGGTTTACGACCTGGAGCACGACGGAATCCCGGTGATTTATTCCTTCGCGGACCGCGTTCCGGTGCTGGTGTGGGGCGGGGAATGCCGCATTGATTTTTCCGACGCGGCGGAACTGCTGGACGAGCTGTTTCCGGAAGGCCCCGGGGAGCCTGGAGCCCCGGAAAAAAACGGGTGAAGTGCATTCCCCGTATCCCGGAAAGTATACAGAAAATACGCTCCGGATGATATAATGGAAGAGTACATCGGATACTTACGGAGGCAGGTCTATATTTATGAATAAAAACACACTTCACATCGGCTGCCACCTGTCCAGCAGCGCCGGGTACCTGGCCATGGGAAAGGAAGCGGTCCGCATCGGGGCGGACACCTTCGCCTTTTTCACGAGGAATCCCCGGGGCGGGAACGCGAAGCCGATGAATGTGCAGGATGCGGAGGCGCTCAGGGCGCTCCTCCTTGAGGAACAGTTTGCGCCCTTTGTGGCCCACGCGCCCTATACCTATAACCTCTGCTCCGACAGTGAGTCCAACCGGGAGTTTGCGAGGCGTTCCATGGCGGAGGACCTTGAACGGCTGGAATACCTGCCGGGCAATTACTACAATTTCCATCCCGGAAGCCACAGGAACCAGGGGACGGAAGAGGGAATCCGGATGATTGCCGCCGCCCTGGACGAGGTGATGTGGGAGGACATGCACACCACGGTCCTACTGGAAACCATGGCGGGCAAGGGGACGGAGGTCGGAGGGACCTTTGAGGAGCTCCGGAGGATTCTGGATGCGGCCCGGTATCCGGAGCATCTGGGCGTCTGCCTGGACACCTGCCATGTGTATGACGCGGGCTATGATATCGTTCAGAACCTGGACGGGGTGCTGGAGGAGTTCGACAGGGTCCTGGGCATGGAAAACCTCAGGGCCGTGCACCTGAATGACAGCAAAAACCCCTTCGCGAGCCATAAGGACCGCCATGAGGTGATAGGGAAGGGTTCTCTCGGGAAAGCCGCCTTCCGGGCGGTGGTGAGCCATCCGAAGCTGCGGGACCTGCCCTTTGTGCTGGAGACGCCCCAGCCCGACAACGACGGGTATATGGCGG
>ONXW01000295.1 GCA_900321915.1 uncultured Eubacteriales bacterium | reverse complement strand
TCTTCTTTGACATTGTTCCGCTCTCTCCTCTGATTACAATAATAGTTGCTTTGCCCACAACTGTCTGCGCGATGCTTTACGCCATGCCGTCAGCTCGCATCTGCGATGCTCGCTGCCGCGGCTTTCGCCGTATACAGCCGTCTCCGCATGTGCCCTTGCGTGAGCGAGCTCCCGACGAGCATGCTCCGCATCCGTCTGTGCATGGCTAATTGCAACGCGCAAAATGACAGGCGTTCGGTCGCCCGGATGCCTGTCTCGTTTCGTATGACTTATACCTGCGGATTATACTCAAAAATACCCGCATTGTCAAGCAAAGTACGCAGATCTGCAAGGGTTTCCGCCTGATTGATGCTGTTCCGGAGTCCGGACGCATGGGGAAGCCCCGCCGTGTACCACGCCACGTGCTTCCGCATCTCCCGGATGGCCACGTATTCGCCCTTCTCCTCCGCCATCATCCGCGCATGCCGTTCTATCATGGAGCGGATTTCCTGACGGGAAGGGGGCGGGAGCAGTTCTCCCGTCTCCAGGTAGCGGACGGTGCGGGAAAAGAGCCACGGATTGCCCTTGGCGCCGCGGGCGATCATCACCCCGTCGCAGCCGGTTTCCGCGATCATCCTCGCCGCGTCCTCCGGCCGGAATATGTCGCCGTTCCCCCAGACCGGGACGGATACGGCTTCCTTGACCTGCCGGATGATATCCCAGTCGGCAGTGCCCTGGTAAAACTGGGAGCGTGTCCTGCCGTGGACGGTCATGGCCGCCACGCCGGCGTCCTCCGCCATCTTCGCGAATTCCACCGCGTTGACGCTGTTCAGGTCAAAGCCCTTGCGGAATTTTACCGTCACCGGTTTTTTCAGTTTTTTCACCATCAGGGAAAGAATCCTGTGGGCGAGAGCCGGATCCTTCATCAGGGCCGACCCCTCATGGTTGTTCACCACCTTCGGAACGGGACATCCCATATTCACGTCAATGATGGCAAACGGACCTTCCTCCAGCCGGAGGGCCATATCCGCCATGATCTCCGGGTCCGACCCGAAGACCTGCACCGCCAGGGGCGCGTCTTCCCCGCAGGTCGCAAGAATCTCCCGGGTGTTTTTGCTGCCGTAAAAAAGCGCCTTGGCGCTCACCATCTCGGTGCATGCCAGGGCACATCCCTGTTCCCGGCACAGAAGCCGGTAGGAAAGATCCGTGACGCCGGCCATGGGGGCCAGCGCCACGTTGTTCTCAAGTATTACATTTCCGATTGTTAACTGCATGAAATTCTCTTACTCAGTCTTTTTCAGGACCAGAAGCCGGTAGTAGGTCTCCAGCGCCTCCAGCAGTTCTCTCTTATCCCTGCGGTACTGCCGGACCTTCAGGCCGCTTCCGATCTCATCGAACAGGTAGTCTTCCTCCGCCGCTTCCACGCGGAATTCCAGGTTTCCCTCCGGCGTAAATTCCACCAGGAATATACCGCCGATATCCTCCGTGAACAGGACGCACATAACCTTCAGCTCTTCCTTCACACTCTCCGGAAGATTTGCGAACTGTTCATTGAAGTAGTACTTTTCCGTATAGGAATTCGCGCCGCAGAGCACAGTGTTGTTATCCTTCATCTCGCCGGAACGTTCCTTCCTGCATTACCGGATCAGCAGGCGGCTGATCTCAAGCTCATCCTCCGGAAGCTCTTTCTTCATCGCCAGCGCTTCCTGGATGTCAAAGTCCACGTACTTTCCGCCCCGGAATGCCACCACGCGGTTGGATTTGCCGGCCATCAGGAGCTGTACTGCCTTGGCGCCCATGATGGAGGCGTAAACGCGATCCTTGCAGGTGGGGGATCCGCCCCTCTGCATGTATCCCAGGATCGTCGCGCGGGTTTCGATGCCCGTCGCGGCCTCAATTCTCCTGGCCATGGACGCGGAATGGCCCACGCCCTCAGCATTGACGATGATGTGGTGCTTTTTCCCGCGCTTCCTGCTCTCGATGATGTGATTGATCAGGAACTGCTCATCCCCGTCGTACTTCTCCGGGAGAAGAATCTCCTCGGCGCCGTTGGCAATGCCGCACCAGAGGGCAATGTAGCCGGCATGGCGTCCCATTACCTCGATGATGCTGCATCTCTCATGGCTGGTGGAGGTATCTCGCACCTTGTCGATGGCCTCCATGGCCGTATTGATGGCTGTATCGAATCCGATGGTATAGTCGGTGCAGGCGATATCCAGGTCAATGGTTCCCGGCACGCCGATGGTATTCACCCCCAGCGAGGCCAGCTTCCCGGCGCCGCGGTAGGAACCGTCGCCGCCGATGACGACGATGCCGTCGATCCCGTGTTTCCTGCAGATCTCCGCGCCCTTCTGCTGCCCCTCCGGCGTGACGAATTCCGGACACCTGGCCGTATAGAGAATCGTACCGCCGCGGGCGATGATTTCCGCCACGCTCAGTCCGTTCATATCCACAATTTCTTCCTGGAGAAGTCCCGCGTAGCCGCGCATAATTCCCTTGACCCTGAGACCGCTGTTTACCGCAGTACGGACAACCGCACGGATGCAGGCATTCATGCCCGGAGAGTCGCCGCCGCTGGTCAGAACGCCAATGGTCTTCACTTTCTTAGCCATACTGTCCTCCTTCGCTATCTGGACGAATTCTAACAACAGTTTAGAACAAACGGTCGCGGTTGTAAAGAAAATCCGCCTTTTTCCACACGGTCTTTACATTGCCCGCGCCGAACTCTCTTTCCAGCCGGGAGAGAAGCGCTTTGTCGGCTTTCACGCGGCGGTTTTTCGGCAGGACCTTTTTCGCCCTCTCTTTATTCAGGTAAATGACGACGCTGTCCGGGCCTTCGGACATCCGCAGCATCTCCGTGAGGGTGCTTTCCGCCTTCAGATAGGCTTCCATGTCCTCAAACCGGATCCACAGCTCCGCCGGCACTTCCTCAAAGGCAAGGACGCGCTCCGCGATAAGCTTCCCCGCCGGCTCGTCGCCCAGGGAGACGCGGCCCCGCATAAACACCCTGGCGTCGGGCAGGAGGATGTCCCGGTATTTGTCGTAGTCTTTCGGGAATACCAGCACCTCCACGCTGCCGGTCATATCCTCCAGGGTGACGAATGCCATAACCTGGCCGGACCTTGTGGTTTTGATGGTTTTCCCGGTTACCATGCCGCCCAGCACCACCCGGTCGCCGTCCTTCACCACAGCGCTGCCGGAATCCTCATCCACCACAAAATCCGTGGTCTTCGCGGTGACATTTTTGTTCCAGAGGTCCTCATAGGCCTCCAGGGGATGCCCGCTGACATAGACGCCCATGGTCTCCTTCTCAAAGGCCAGGAGCTCTTCCCTGCTGTACTCGCCCACATCGGGGAAGGTCACGCGGAAATAGTCCTTCTCAGAATCGTCCACAATGTCAAACATGCTGATCTGGCCCGCCATGGTATTCTTTTTTTCTTTGTTCTTCTGGTCCAGCAGGTCCCCGGAGATAAGGTACTTCTGCTTCCTCGTGCCGGGCATGCTGTCCATGGCGCCGGACTTGATAAAGCTCTCGATGGTCCTCCGGTTGATCTCCCTGCCGCTCATGCGGTCGATAAAATCCTCCAGGGTGCGGTAGGGCCCGTTCTGCTCCCGCTCCCGGATGATGGATTCCACCACGGACTGGCCCACGCTCCGGATGGCCGTTAAGCCGTAGCGGATCTTGTCGCCCGCGGCCGAGAACCCGGACTCTCCCTCATTGATATCCGGCGGAAGGATCCCGATGCCCATCTGCCGGCACGTCATGATGTACTCCGACACCTTGGTGCTGTTGTCGCGGACCGAGGTCATGAGAGCCGCCATGAATTCCACGGGGTAATAGTATTTCAGCCACGCCGTCTGGTAGGAGACCACGGCGTACGCCGCCGCGTGGGACTTGTTGAAGGCGTACTTGGCAAAATCCACCATCTCGTCATAGATGTGGTTTGCCACGCTCTCGGGAATCCCGTTCGCGATGCAGCCCTTAACGCCCTGTTCCGGGTTGCCGTACACGAAGTTTTTCCGCTCCTCCTCCATGACCTTGCCCTTTTTCTTGGACATGGCACGGCGCACCAGGTCGCTGCGCCCCCAGGTATACCCGGCCAGGTCGCGGACGATCTGCATGACCTGCTCCTGGTAGACGATACAGCCGTAGGTCGGCCGGAGGATGGGCTCCAGCTGGGGACAGTCGTAGGATATGGAACTGCGGTCATTCTTTCCCCGCAGGTACTTCGGGATGAAGTCCATGGGACCGGGACGGTAGAGGGAAATGCCTGCGATCAGGTCTTCGAGTCCCTCCGGCTTCAGCTCCTTCATGAATCCCTTCATGCCGGAACTTTCCAGCTGGAACACCCCGTCGTCCTTCCCGGTGCCGATGTAGTCCAGAACCTTTTTGTCATTGTAGTCTATGGCGTCGATATCGATGGCCTTCCCGCTGCTCTTTTCCGCCAGCCGCACCGCATCCTGGATCACGGTCAGCGTCCGGAGCCCGAGGAAATCCATCTTCAGAAGCCCCAGCTCCTCCAGGGTGGTCATGGTGTACTGGGTCGTCACGGATCCGTCGGAACCCCTGGAGAGCGGCACATACTCCTCCACGGGCGCGCCGCAGATAACCACGCCTGCCGCGTGCATGGAGGTATGGCGCGGAAGCCCCTCCAGGCGGCGGCTCATATCGATAAGGTACTTCACATCCCCGTCGCTCTCATAGAGCTGCTTCAGCTCCGGGTTGGCCGACAGGGCCTTGTCCAGCGTCATCCCGAGGTCCGTCGGGATCATCTTGGCGATCATGTCGCACTTCGCGTAGGGCAGGTCCAGTACCCGTCCCACATCCCGGACTACGCCCCGGGCCGCCAGGGTTCCGAAGGTCACAATCTGGGCGACGCAGTCCCGCCCGTACTTTTCCGTGACATAGTCGATGACCTCC
>ONXW01000415.1 GCA_900321915.1 uncultured Eubacteriales bacterium | reverse complement strand
CTTTGAGAGGTTGTAGGTGCCGGGGAAGGTCATATGGAATTTCCCTGGGGTACGGTCAGTTAAATTCCAGAGAAACAGGGCGGTCTCAAGGGAGAAGATCCCGCGTTTGAACCGCTCCTGCAGCGACACAAACTCGTCCTCCCAAGCGTCAGGGAGGATATAAATGCCCCGCGCGGTTTTTTCCAGTTTTCCGAGATCGGCAAGATATTTCAGAATACCGCGGGAAAGGCCGGCCTCACCAATCATAGCGGCAGTCACGACACCTTTGTTCTGCTTGGCCATTTCAAGGATTTGCTGCGTATGATTCATGTGGTCGTCCTCCCTTCCTCATAATTGACTTTTACGCTTGTTATTATAATCTAAACAAGCACAAAAGTCAATATCTATTCTGCTGTTTTTCCCCGCAATCGGAAAAGAACACAGAAGAATAACGGAAAAGATTTTGAAGCCGAAAAAGCAAAAACAGGACCTGTCCGCCCGGAACCGGGGAGATGGGTCCTGTTTACTTGCTTTGGCAGGCAAACGCCTGAATCATGGGAAACGGAAGCGCTTTCAATCCCTCTTAGGTAAGATAATAGGAATTCATGGCAAAGAGATTCAATGCCAGTGTCGAGGTGAGTTTCAATCCCTCTTAGGTAAGATAATAGGTGGTCCTCATCATTGTGTTCTTAAAGAATCTAGTGGTTTCAATCCCTCTTAGGTAAGATAATAGGAAACACATTCATTCCGACAGACGCGTTCGCGCGGATAGTGGTTTCAATCCCTCTTAGGTAAGATAATAGAAGGCGTTCCCGGATGGTTCAAGTTGGAAGACCGCGTTTCAATCCCTCTTAGGTAAGATAATAGGAGGCACAATGCCATGATCAGACCCAACTCCAGAGGCCGTTTCAATCCCTCTTAGGTAAGATAATAGGACCGGTCAGAGCATCACCCCGGAGCACATCCATTCGGTTTCAATCCCTCTTAGGTAAGATAATAGGAAGGCCAAACTCCTGGATGAAGAAACGATTGCCTAAGGTTTCAATCCCTCTTAGGTAAGATAATAGTTATGAAAAAAATTCGGCAAAACGGAAAGAAAGTCCAGTTTCAATCCCTCTTAGGTAAGATAATAGACGCGAAAAACAAGGAGGTTTCACATGAAGAGTTTCAATCCCTCTTAGGTAAGATAATAGTGGAATATTTCACCACTTATATCATATTATACACAACATCTTGTGTTTGTCAAGTTTTTTCTCCGGGAAAAGCGGCAAAAAACTTCGTCAACCACGTCCGGGCGGTTCTAAAAAGCGCGCAGACCAGCAAGAAATAACCGCTCGAAAGCTGGGGTTGACGATATTAATTGTTGACAAACTGTGAACAATCGGGTATTCTTACAGCAGAACGCGGAAATATTCGGAAAACCCGCCGCAACGTGGGCGGAAGAAGGGAGAAGGACGATGCTGCTGGACGAGCTGACGGCGGAGCAATTGGAGGAACAGGCGGAGGAGCTGCAGCGGCGCGGCTTTCATCCGGGCTATGACGGCATGAGCGCCCAGGCGGCGGCGCTCTGGTTCCGGCTCAACGCCGGGACCCTGCTGCGGCAGCTGAAGCGGGAGCGCTACGTCCCGTCGCCGGTGGTGGGCTTCCACGTGGCGAAACAGGACGGGAGCTTCCGGCCCCTGGTCCGGGCCACGGCGGTGGATACGGTGGTGCAGTGCTGCATTCTGGAGCTCCTGCACGAGCGGTATGACACCCGCTTCTCCCCGGACAGCCACGCCTGGCGGCCGGGCCGGGGCGTCTTCTCCGCCCTGCAGGAATATCAGCTTTTGGGCGGAGCCAAGCGCTGGGCGATCCAGATGGACGTCACGGGCTGCTTCGATTCCATGGACCGGGAAATTCTGCGGGAAGCGCTGGAGGCCTTTCTGCCGGAGGAGCCTGCCCTGGCGCGGCTGCTCCGCCGCTTCGCCGAGGCGCCGGTGCTGGAGGAGGGGCGGCTGACGGAACGGGAGCGCGGCGTCTGCCAGGGTACGCCTCTGAGCCCCTTCCTCTGCAACGTCTATCTCCACCGGCTGGATCTCTGGCTCGGGGAGCGGTCCGTCCCCTTCGTCCGCTATGGAGACGACGTCGTCCTCTTTGGAAACGAAGCCCCCGCGCTGCGGGAGACCGCCGAGGCCGCCGCTGCCTTCCTCCGGGAGAAGCTGGGCCTGCGGCTGAGTCGGAAGAAACTCCGGACCGATGCGCCCATGCAGATGGTCTTCCTGGGGCACCGCTTCGCAGCGGGAAGGGACGGGGTTCTGGTGCTCTCCGCCGAGGACACAGACCTGCCTGCCTACGGGGCCTGGCACAGCCGGGAGATCAAAAACCCCGGGGATACGGAGACCCTGCTCAGCGACGGCATCCTGCGCCAGCGGGACTTCTCGATGGTTTTTCAGACCGAGACGGGGAAGCTGGACATCCCGCCCCAGGCCACCGGGGCCATCAACGTCTTTTCCTCCGTGATCTTCGACACCGGCTTTTTGCAGGCCGCCGCAGACCGGGGCATTCTGGTGAACGTCTTCGACAAATACGGACGGCTGACGGGGCGCTTCGTGCCCAACCGGCCCTTGCACTCGCCCATGACGACCCTGACCCAGCTGGAGGCCTATTACGACGAGGCGCGGCGGCTGGAGCTGGCGCGGAAGTTCGTCCTCGGCTCCATCCACAATCTGCGGTTGAACATCCGATATTACCGCCGACGGGAGGACCGGGGCTTCACCCAGGCCCTGGACCGGATCGACGCCCTGGAGGACAGGATCAAGGCCTGCGGGGAATACAAAAACCTCCTGCTCCTGGAGGCCCAGGCGCGAAACGTCTACTACGGCTGCTATGACGGGTTCATCAACAACCCGGACTTTTCCTTCGTCTCCCGCAGCCGCAGGCCGCCCCGGAACGAGGTCAACGCCATGATCAGCTTCGGCAACACACTGCTCCACAGTCATCTGGCTACAGAGATCGGCAAGACGGCCCTGGATGTGCGGGTGGGCTTCCTACATGCGACCAACGCCCGGCTGGAATCCCTGAATCTGGACGTGGCGGAGCTCTTCCGTCCGCTGATCGTGGACCGCACGGTCTTCGCCCTGGTGAACCGCCGCCAGCTTCGCCCGGCCCTGCACTTCCAGACCATGGATAACGGCGGCGTGTATCTGACCGCCGAGGGAAAGCGGCTCTTCCTGACGGAATACTATGACAAGCTCCATGCCCGCGTCAAGGTGGACGGTGTCTCCAGGAGCTACGCCGAAATCATGCGCGAGGAGGTCCGCAAGCTGGTGCGGCATTTCCGCCTCGGCGAGCCCTACAAGCCCTTCAAGCAGCTGCGCTAAGCTCGCCCGAGGCAGAGTCTGTCGGGAAATCCGATGCCGCAGGGGCGGCCGTCGGCCGCCCGCCCGAGGCAGAACGTTTCCGCAAGGCAGGTGAAAAAATGTTTGTGATTCTGACTTATGATATGCGGCGGGAGCGGATCGCCAAGGCGCGGAAGATCGCGAAAAAATATCTGCGTCCGGTCCAGCGCTCCGTCTTCGAGGGCCATCTGTCCCAGAGCCGACTGGACCGGCTGAAGGAGGAGCTCCTGGCCCTGGTCCGCCCGGAGGAGGACGGGGTGCGGATCTACGCCTTCCATTCCTTCCGGGGTGCCTCCGTGGACTGCTTAGGCCGGACCGAGGAACGCCCGGACCGCCTGCTTTGACGGCATTCGGCACAGAATTATCGTGCAGAATCCGCTTTTGTTCACAATTTGTTCATAAACAGCTTTGTCAAACCGACCTTTGACGAAGCTGTTTTTGGGTTTCTGTTGCTGTTTTTTTCACACGCGCTTGGGGTTGACGAAGTTTTCAGCCCGTTTTTCAAGGCGAAAAACTTGACAAACACAAGATGTTGTGTATAATATGATATAAGTGGTGAAATATTCCACTATTATCTTACCTAAAAGGGATTGAAACGATTGCCTTTGACCACGAAGAAGATATCATCTCCGACTATTATCTTACCTAAAAGGGATTGAAACTGCTATTTATATAGCACCACCAATGGAACTGTGTCGCGGTTTCGTTATCTTACCTGACAGGATTGATTCTCATGCAATTGCATCTGTCATTTTCCGGACCGCTTGCGGTTCCAATGGCCTATCAGCAGTTGATCCACGGGCTCCTCTATCACGCGATGGATTCCGCGCCGGATTACCGGCGCTTTCTTCACGAGCAGGGATATTCCCAGGACGGCAGACATATCAAGGGCTTCACCTTCGGGCGGCTGCAGGGGCGTTACGTCCGGGACGGCGGGACGCTGATTTTCCCGGAGGGCTGCTCGTTGGAGCTGCGGAGCTGTGACCCGCTCATGATCCAGTGCCTGCTTGCGGGTCTTCCCCAGGGCAGCCATCAGCGACTCGCCGAATGTGAGACGACGGTCGCCGCCGTCCGTCTGGACGACCGCCACGTCATCTCCGACGCCGTGGAGATCGGGATGCTCTCCCCCGTCACCGTCTACCAGACGCTTGCCGACAAAAAAACGGATTACGCCGCGCCGGACGAGGAGCGTTTCTACGAGCTGCTCAGGCAGAACGCAAGGTCCAAATGGGCTCTGATCTCGGATCAGCCCTTCCCGGAGGACTTTTCCGTCACGCCGCTTTCTGTGACCCAAAAGGATAAGGTCGTGACCAGCTTTAAGGGCACCAGAATCACCGCCTGGATGGGAAGCTATTACCTAACAGGTCCCCAGACCCTGCTGGATCTTCTCTACCAGATCGGCCTCGGCGCGAAAAGCTCCCAGGGCTTCGGCATGTTCCAGGTGCTCTGATCAATTTGGAATTACGCTTGCGTGAATGCTTTTCTTCACCTAAAAATGCAAAGACTGTACCGCTGACTTGAAAACAATTCAGCGGTACAGTCTTTTTGTATCTCTCTACTCTCATAGGGTTAATCCGATCGGGTCTTCCGGCGGGCTAACGACGTGCGTGCAAAAAGTATCTCAAAAGACTTGCGACAAATCCTTAGTATCTTAAATCGCCAAACGCATTCACAGTTTATTCATAACTCGTTTCGTCAACCTCCCCAAAAATGAGATGTTTTTCCGGAAAATCGCCGTATTTTCGTCTTCAGCGGAGAGGTTGACGAATTTTTTGCCCGTTTTTTCAATGCCGAAATCTTGACAACCACAAGATGTAGTGTATAATATAGGTCAAGTGGTGAAATAATCCACTATTATCTTACCTATGAGGGATTGAAACGCTTTGACTTTGTTACTCATTTTTAGTGTACCTCCAATTCTATTATCTTATTTATGAGGGATTAAAACCCGTGGATAATAAGGTTTCGACAATCCACAAATGCCTATTATCTTACCTATGAGGGATTGAAACAATAGGTCTAAGATTTAAAAGTTCTTTGTTCATGTTAACTATTATCTTACCTATGAGGGATTGAAAGCGAAAGTCGTGGGGAAAGCGCCGGAGTGTCGGCGCTTTCTTTACGAACAGATGGAGAGTATTTTATATGGGAAAGCTGAGCGTCAGAGTATTCAATCTTTCTTATCGCACCAAAACCGAGCTGGAGGAGGCTCTGGCGATCCGGCTCCGGGAGCGAGAGGGGCAATTTGGTGCGGGCTTTTGTCGGGCTGTTCAAATTATGGGGGCTTGCAAAGACCCGGACTCTCCGGACAGGCAAATCGTTTCCATTTTAGCGAGCTATTGGACAGACGATGCAGTTGGCGCGAGCCATAATACAGGCAAAATCCGCACAAAGTCGTTTTGCATCTCCCATATGACGCTGAACGAGTTGGAGATGGAGCTTAACGCCACCAGATTACGGCAATGGGAAGAGGCGCTGGATGGGCAATCCTGCTTCAGCGTACAGATCACCACTGCAGCAAAGGATCCGGAAGATCCGCGTCGCCATATTGTATCTGTGCTTGCCGCTTTTCGCTGAATATACGGCGGCGTCATTTTTCCAGATCTTGCAAATTATGAAGGCAGACAGCCTCTTCCGCTTTTCCGGAAGAGGCTGTCTGCTCTATTGCTGGCAACTGCCCCCCTGTTTTCCCCTTCAAACGGGAGTTCGGCAAAGTTAATATGCTGACGTTATACGCCGAAATGCGATGGTTTTCTTCTCCTGAACATAACATGACTGTACCGCTGACTTGGAAAACAATTCAGCGGTACAGTCGTTTTTGTTGCTCACGATGCTCCGAGGGAACTCCGAACAGGACTTCCGGCAGATTTATGACATGAGTATTTATGGTATCTCAAATGGCATATTCGAACCAGCAGTATCTCAAAACGCCGCATTCGTTCACGATTTATTCACATTTTATTTCGTCATCCTCCACAAAGCCTCGTTGTTTTTTGTGAAAAATGGGCAATACTGTCGTCTCCCGAGGGGAGGTTGACGAAAGTTTCGGAGCGCTTTTTCCGTTGCTGCATTGACAAACCACAAGATATGGTATATAATCGGGCTGTAGTTCGATATGTTCCACTATTATCTTACCTATGAGGGATTGTTACTT
>ONXW01000298.1 GCA_900321915.1 uncultured Eubacteriales bacterium | reverse complement strand
GGCTTTGCAGCCGGCATAAGACAGTCTGTAAAGGAGGAAGAATGTCGGAACGGGACAGGAAAGAGAGACTGCGGGCATCCCTGAGCGCAGGGATGGAGGGCCAGTTCCAGGTGGATGACGACCGGCTGACGGAACTGATTGATGAGGCGATCCTCAGGGAAAGCGAGGAAAATTACCTGCCCCTGGGGCAGAGAATCCGCCTGAGGAGAGAGCTGTATGATTCCTTCCGCCGCCTGGATATCCTGCAGGAGCTGGTGGACGACCCGGATGTCACGGAGATTATGGTAAATGGGACCGAACGGATCTTTGTGGAGAAGAAGGGGCAGATCTTTCAGTGGGACAGGACGTTCTCCTCGACGGAACAGCTGGAGGATCTCATCCAGCAGGTAGTCAGCCGCGTCAACAGAACTGTCAATTTCGCCTCCCCCATCGCGGACGCCCGCCTGGAGGACGGCTCCCGTGTCAATGTGGTGCTGCCCCCGGTGGCCCTGGACGGGCCGACGCTGACCATCCGGAAATTCCCGGAAGCCTTTGACATGGAGCGCCTGATTTTCAGCGGGAGCATCACGGCGGAGGCTGCCGATTTCCTGGAGAAGCTGGTGCGGGCAGGCTACAACATCTTTGTCAGCGGCGGCACCGGCTCCGGCAAGACGACGTTTCTCAACGCCCTCTCCGGATTTATCCCTTCGGATGAGCGGATCATCACCATCGAGGATTCCGCGGAGCTCCAGATCCGGCATATCCCGAACCTGGTGCGGCTGGAAACCCGGGCCGGAAACGGCGAGGGCGCCGAGGCGGTGACCATGACGGACCTGATCCGCGCCAGCCTCCGCATGCGGCCGACCCGCATCATCGTCGGGGAGGTCAGGGGCGCGGAAGCGCTGGACATGCTGCAGGCGATGAATACGGGACACGACGGATCATTAAGCACCGGGCACGCCAACAGCGCGAAGGACATGCTCCTGCGCCTGGAGACCATGACGCTTATGGCGGCCTCGGAACTGCCGCTGCCCGCGGTCCGGATGCAGATCGCCTCCGGGCTGGATATCATCGTACATCTGGGAAGGCTCAGGGACCGCAGCAGGAGAGTGCTGGAGATCGCCGAAGTGCTGGGATATGAGGACGGAGAGGTGAAACTGAACACGCTCTACCGGTTCGAGGAGGAGGCAGGGGAAGCCGGCACGCTACCGGGCCGCCCCGGTGAAAAAAGCAGGGTAAAGGGGAGTCTCAGGAAGACCGGGGACCTGGTCCACCGGGAGAAGCTTATCTCGGCAGGAATAACAGGGTAAAATGGGCATCAGATCGCGGAGAACGGATGAAAGATGCCATTAAGGAGAGTACTATGTATCTGGAAAGAATCACCGGACAGAACCTCCCTTTCGCCGTTTCGGTACAGGAGGAGCTCTTTCCCGGGGAAAGCGGGCGGACGAACTTTGAGGAATCTCTGGAGGCATCCTCCGGATATGAATACTATCTGCTTTATGAGGGCGAAGCCTGTGTGGGCGTCATCGGGCTTTACCGTTATCCGGAGGACCCGGAAAGCGCCTGGCTCGGATGGTTCGGCATCCGGGAAGGTTTCCGGAGAAGGCATCTCGGTTCCGAGGCCCTGAAGCGGTTTGAAGAGATGGCGGCGGACAGGGGATACCGGTTCGCCAGACTTTATACGGATGCCGTGGACAATGACAGGGCCATCGCCTTTTATCAGGCGAACGGCTATATCTCTGAGCCGTACCGGAATATGCAGGATCCCGCCTGCATGGAATACCCGACGGTCATATTTTCCAAATCCCTCACCGGCTCTCCGCTGGTTTTATGGAACAGCAGAACGATCCATCTGACAGAGCAGATTGCAAAGCAGAGGAAATACGGCGACCGGTGACGTGCGCGCGGCGGGAACCGGTGACGCGCATATCCCGCAGCAATGTATTTTTCCGGACTGTTTTCAGGACCTGTTCCATTCCACGGCGAACCGCGCGAGGGTCCGGGCCAGCAGGGTCTCGGAATCCTTCCTGCGGCAGATGCCGACTTCTTTGATGATATCTTCTTCCAGCTCCACCCTGGTGACGCCGGTCAGGGTCCTCGCCTCGAATTCTTCCGTCGGGAGAAGCGCTGCCCCTAAGCCGCCCCGGACCATGGAGAGGGAGATGGCGGGCATGCCGCAGCGGCAGACGATATTCGGCTCAAAGCCCGCGTCACGGCAGGCGTGCATTGTCAGTTCCGCGGCGACCTGCCAGGGCTGATGGAAGATAAAACGCTCCCCCTTAAGCTCCGTCAGGCTGACGGTTTTTCTCCCTGCGAGAGGATGGTCGGCGGGAAGGGCGAGGACATAGCGGTCTGTTCCCAGCGGCGTAAAATCCAGCGCCGGGGAAAGGCCCTGCAGCGGCCGGTTGATGAAAGCGAGGTCCAGTTTCCGGTCCAGCAGCTGGTCCAGCAGCTGGTATGTCCCGAACTGCCGGATGCTGAAGGAGATCTCCGGGTATGTCCGGACAAAGTCCGACACCATGGATCCGAACCGGATGCACTCCAGGCTGGTGATGAGCCCCAGAGTGATGGACCCCTTCCGGAGTCCCCGGAAGGAGGACATCTCCGATTCCAGGTTGTCGGATTCCTCAAGAATCTGCCGCGCGCGTTTCACAAACTCCCGGCCCGCCTCCGTGGGCGTCGCTCCCCGCGCATGGCGCAGAAAGAGGGCCACCCCCAGTTCCTTCTCCAGGCGGGAGATGGCCTGGGAGAGGGCCGGCTGGCCGACATGGCAGGCTTCCGCCGCCTGGCTGAAGTTGCCGTATTCTTCGATGGCTGTCACATATTTCATGACGAAGAGTTCCATAGTTTTCTCCTGTATGTCTGAAAAACAGATACCATTCCGATTATAACAGAGAATGAGTTCCGGGTCACGGGGAGGTATCACTTTTTGTGATAGCCGCTCTCACAGCATACAATTTGATTTTGCGTCCGGCATATTTTAAGATATATACAGACAGACAAAAACAAGTTCTTATAAAGGAGAATCTGAGATGGGCGACAGTCGGTTTTACTTCACAAAAGAGGATGTAAAACGCCTGGAAGAACAGGCGATCATAACCCGGCAGGACATTATCTCCATGGTGGGAAAGGCAGGCGCGGGGCATCCCGGCGGATCCCTTTCCGCTTCGGATATGATCACTGCACTGTATTTTCACGTGCTGAATATAGACCCGGCGCGGCCGGACTGGGAAGACAGGGACCGCTTTATCCTGTCGAAGGGCCATTCCTGCCCGGCCCTGTACAGCTGCCTTGCAAGGCGGGGCTTTTTTGACCCTGAGGAGCTGGGCCATCTCAGGGAATACGGCGCAATGCTGCAGGGCCATCCGGACATGCACACTACCCCGGGAATTGATATCAGCACAGGCTCCCTGGGAAATGGCCTTGCTGTCGGCGTGGGCACACAGCTTTCGGCGAGAGTCCACAATAAGGATTATATGACCTTTGTCATGCTGGGAGACGGCGAGCTGCAGGAAGGACTGGTCTGGGAAGCGGCCATGGCAGCAGGACACCATGACCTGAAGAACCTGGTTGCCATCGTGGACTGCAACGGTGTCCAGATCAACGGCTGGGTGAATGAAATCATGACGGTCGAGCCCATTGCCGACAAGTGGCGCTCCTTCGGATGGAAGGTTATCGAGGTGAACGGCCACAATATGACGGATATCCTGACAGCGCTGCACACCGCGAAGACCATGCGCCACCCGGTTGTTATCCTGATGCGCACGGTCAAGGGCCGCGGCGTCGACTTTATGGAGGACGACTCCGGATGGCACGGCAAGGCGCCGAGCCAGCAGGAGATGGAGAAAGCGCTGGCAGAGATTGAGAAGGGAGGGATCATCTGATGGCACAGACTGTAGCGGATCGTCACATATTCGGAAATGAACTCTGCGAGATCGGAAAGACAAGGAAAGATTTTGTCGTGCTGAACGCGGATACAAAGGCATGCAACCTGGAAAAATTCCAGCAGATGTTCCCGGACAGGGCATTTACCATCGGCATCGCGGAGCAGGATATGGTGGCCACGGCTGCCGGCATGGCTACCTGCGGGGATAAGGTCTATCTCTCCACCTTCGCTGTATTTGCGACGATGCGGGCCTGCGAGCAGGTGAGGACCTTTGTGTGCCACACCAACCTGGACGTCACCGTCCTGGGAACCCACACGGGGCTCCAGGTGGGCGGCGACGGCGCAACCCACGCTGCCGTGGAGGATATCGGGATCACGAGGACATTCCCGAACCTCACGATTATCCAGCCGTCGGACGGCGTTTCCGCGAAGGCCATGGCGAGGGCTTCCGTGGATTTCCACGGACCGCTCTATGTACGCCTGCACCGGAACGCGGTCCCGGATTTCTACGACCCGGAGACCTTTGAATTTACCTTCGGCAAAGCTGTCACGGTAAAGGATTACGGGACAGACCTCACCATTATCTCTTCCGGCATTATGCTGCACAAGTGCGCGGAAGCCGCGGAAATCCTGAAGGAGAAGGGCATCCATGTCCGCCTGCTGGATATGATGACCCTGAAGCCTCTGGATGAGGAAGCAGTTCTTAAGGCGGCGAAGGAGACCGGAGCCATCCTCACCGCGGAAGACCACAGTGTGATCAACGGACTGGGAGCGGCGGTCGCGTCCGTTACCGCGCAGAACTGCCCGGTTCCCCTGAAAATTGTCGGTATCCCGGACCGCTTCGGGGAGTCCGGAGATCCGGAACTCCTGTACAGGGAATGCCATATGGATACGGATTCCATCGTGGAGGAAGCAGTGAAGCTCGTGGAGAAGAAAAAGGCCTTCAGATAAAAGGAGAAAGGAAAGTTTGAAAAAAGAGGCAGGCGGTTAGATACCGTAAAGAGGGCATGGCAAACAAACCCTCAAGGGGCTTTTGAATAGTAAATAT
>ONXW01000294.1 GCA_900321915.1 uncultured Eubacteriales bacterium | reverse complement strand
GAGTAGAAGGGGTTCTCCGCAAGTGTCCGGCTCAGGGTCCCGTCGCTGTCCTTATACAGCAGGCGCTCGACGACGCCGTCATTTTCCACTGAGGTTTTCAGGATCTCGGCGACGTCTTTCGGCTTTACGTGGAAATACGCCGTGCCTTCGGGGAGGATCGTGACGACCGGGCCGTCCTCACAGAGGCCCTTGCATCCGGTCTTTTTCACCGCGCACAAGACTTTGGCGGAGAGGCCGGTTTCCGCCAGCTGTTTTTTGAATTCTTCGGCCAGCAGGAGGCTGCCGTTCGCGGAACATCCCGTTCCGCAGCATACGCTGATGGTTTTCATCTGCCGTCTCCCTCCTCCCTGTAAGAATCCAGAATCGACGGAAGCTTCTCCACGGTGACTTTCCCGTGGTAGTTCTCGTCAATGAGCATGGCGGGGGCCAGGGCGCAGGAGCCGAGGCAGTTCACCAGCTCCAGGGAGAACACCCCGTCCTCGGTCACATCGCCGTCGCCGATCCCGAGGATCCTTGAAATGCCGTCCAGGAGGCTCGCGGAGCCGCGGATATGGCAGGCGGTGCCGTCGCAGAGCTTGATGATATGGCGTCCCTTCGGCTTCAGGCTGAGGGCTTTGTAGAAGGTCGCCATGGAGTAGAGGGAAGAGAGGGGGCAGCCGAGATACTCCGCCAGCTGTTCCATCCCCTCCCGGGGGATATACTGGTATTTGTGCTGCAAATCCTGCATGATCGCGAGACTGAACCGCTGTTCACGCGGGTAGCTTTCTATCACTTTTCTGATGTCATTCCGATCTATTTCCATGCTGCATACCACCTTATCGGATAATTCCCGCCGCCCGGAGGCAGCGGGAATGCATAATGAATTATGATATTATCCACCGGCCACCACCGGGAAGAGGGATACGGTGTCGGAGTCCCTGAGGGGCGTGTCTATACCGCCCAGGAATTCCACGTGGCGCCCGTTCACCAGGATGATGATCTTCTCCCCGAGGTCCGTGCGGTCCGGGGTAAAGAATTCATTCAGGAAACGATCGCCGTAGAGTTCCCCGATACGTATGCCGAGTTCCCGCACGGTGGCGGGACCGGAGATGGATACTTCCTTTCCGGAAGCGAACTCCGGGTCCCTGAAATAGGCGAAAAATTTTACTTTCATGACTTAAATGCTCAGTTCCGCGAGCTTTTCCGGTGTCGGAACGCCCTCTTCGTCCCATCCGCGGAGCGCGTAGTACTCCTTCAGCATGGTCTGGAGCTCATTGACCTTTCCGGCGGCAGGGCCTTCCGGCAGCTTGTCGCGGAGGAGTCTCGGCGGAAGGGTGTCCTTCTCGACGCCGGCGGCGACATTGAACCGCTTCTCCAGGTTCCAGATGCGCTCGCCCTTGAGGAGGATATCCGCGTCACTCTCGTCGCTTCCCACCGCTTCCCGGTACATGCCGGCGATCTCGGGCAGGCCGATGCCGAATGTGGTGAAGAGGCAGATGCCGGTGGCGTCGCAGAGAGCCGTCAGATCCTGGAACAGCTTCAGGGTGGCGGGTTTATCCTGCGTTACCAGCGGATCCAGCTGCATGGGAATGCCCAGAACCTCCGGGGAAATCATGTAGCCGCGGACGTGGCAGCCGCCGCGGTTGGAGGTGGCGTACTCCAGGCCGATACCCTGGATCGCGCGGCCGTCATAGGCGGGCATTTCCTGCTTCTTGACGGACATGGAAAGCTCCGGATGTCCGTATTTCTCCGCCATGCGGTAGGAGCCGAGGCCCAGAATCTTTCCGAAGCCCTCGCACTTGCAGGTCATCTCCGTCGCTTTGACCATGGCGGCGGCGTCGCCGAACCGGAGCGGGAATCCGATGTCCTCCTCCGGGATGGCGCCCATCTCGTAGAGCTCCATGGCGCAGGCGATGGTGGCTCCCATGGTGATGGGGTCAATGCCGTACTGGTTGCACAGGAAGTTGGCGTTGCAGACGGCGCCCAGGTCGTTGATTCCGCAGTCGGAACCGAAGGACCAGCCGGCCTCGTACTCCGGGCCCTCGCCCTTGGACTTGAACGCGCCGGATTTGATCTCGGTCAG
>ONXW01000017.1 GCA_900321915.1 uncultured Eubacteriales bacterium | reverse complement strand
TCGTCCAGCTCAAACACGTTCTGTACCATCTCGGCCTCTCCGGCCTTAATGATGCCCTTCTCATGCCCCTCGCTGACCAGCAGCTTGATATCGTCTTCCGTCACCTTCTCTTCGTCCGAATCCGGATCAACGCCGAACAGGCGGAGCACGCCGCCGCTGATAAAGGCTACCGGGACGCCGATGGGAAGCGACGCCTTCATCATCAGGGAAACCGGCCCGAGGAGCGCGTCTGCCCACTGCTCCGGACTGTCCGCGGCCATTTTCCTGGGAATGACTACGCTGATGCTGACAAGCAGGATAAACAGGATCACCAGCAGGATTGCGGCATATCCCGGGTGAAGCCTCTGGACCGCCAGGAAGATGCCGGCGCCGGCCGCCATATTCAGGATGGTTTCAATAATATGCAGGGACGCGATGAAATTCCCCGGTTTATCCAGCACCGCAAGCAGCCGGGAGGCTTTCTCGTCCCCGCTCTCCGCCTTCTCTTCCAGCTCGGTCTGGTTCAGGTTCTGCAGCGCAGCCCCGAAGCCGTAAAGGATAATATTCATGCCTGTCAGCAGTACCAGAAGGATAACCGCAGCCGGCCAGTAACTGTCCATAAATTCCTTTCTCCTGTTTCCCGTTTCTCAATTGCCTGTCATGTCAGGGCAGCAGGGCATTGGCGATATCCGACGCCAGAACCGAATGCGCCCCCAGTTTTTCCTCCGCTTTCTTCCCTGCCAGTCCGTGCAGCCACACGCCGAGGGACGCCGCGTCGTCCTCTGAGAGATCCAGCGCGAGAAGGCCGGCGATAACCCCTGTCAGCACATCGCCGCTGCCGCCCTTTGCCATGGCCCCTGTCCCGCTCGTTCCCAGGAATACCGTCTGGTCCCGGCGGGCCACAACAGTAACCGCGTCCTTGAGGACGCAGATAACGCCCTTCTCTTCACTGTACAGGCAGGCGCAGGTGACGGGATCCGCCTTGATATCCTCAGGTTCCAGTCCGGTCAGCCTGGCCATCTCCCCGATATGTGGCGTAATGATGACATTTTCCGTAAAGTAATCGGCGAGGTAGGGATACTCAGCCACGGCGTTCAGGCCGTCCGCGTCGACGATGATCGGCACATAGGCGGCCAGGAGTATGATGCGGAGCAGCTGCTCCACGTGCCTGCCGCCGCCCAGCCCCGGCCCGAGCACAATCACGCTGGCCCAGGCACAGGCTTCCTCCACCAGTTCCCGGAAGGTTTCCGGCTCTTCCTCCGCCGTCTCCGGGTCATAGGCCGCGATAATGGCCTCCGGCAGCAGGGTCTGCAGTACGGGGACATTGGCCCGCACCGTCAGGATCTTCACCAGGCCGGCGCCTGTCCGGCAGGCCGCGAGCGCGGAAAAGTAAGCCGCGCCGCACATTCCCCCGGATCCGGCGACGATCAGGACTTTCCCGTAAGTGCCTTTATGGGAATCCCCTTTCCTTGCAGGCACAAGGGAAATGTCCCCCGCATCCCCGGTAAAGTACCGGCGCCCCTGGTACCCGTCGAAGGGCGGGAATCCGATATCGGCCGTGACCACAGTCCCGGAACAGTCCTTTCCCGGGTAAAACACGGTTCCCAGCTTTTCGAACCCGAATGTCACGGTAAGATCGGCGCGCACAGCGCAGCCCAGGATCTTTCCGTCGGCGCTGTTTATGCCGGAAGGGATATCCACGGAAAGGACCAGCCCATGCTTCCGCGAGTTCAGGAAATCCACCGCGTCCGCGAAGCTCCCCTCCACATCCCTTGTGAGACCGACGCCGAACAGCGCGTCCACAGCAAGGTCAAAGGCGCCCGCCAGATAATCCTCCCAGTCCGCGATCTCGATACCCAGGTTGTCCGCGATGGCGGTCTGCTGCCGCATCTCCTCGGTGTAATGCTCCCTGTTTCCCACACAGACGATGGTGACGGAGGCGCCCCGGAGCATAAACATCCGCCCTATGGCCACGCCGTCCGCCCCGTTGTTGCCTGTCCCGGCAAGAACGAGGACGCGGGCATCCCGCGCGCTTATCCCGTTTTTCAGGAGAAGCTTTTCGGCCTCTTCCGTGCATGCCAGCGCCGCCCGCTCCATCAGGACCATGGACGGGATTCCCGTACTCTTTATGGCGTGGGAATCAATCTCTTTCATCTGTGATCCGGTAACCAGTCGTCTCATGACAGACCTCCGATCTTCTGCAGCGTCACACCGGGCGTCAGTTCCCGGGTCAGTTTCCCTCAGCTACGGCAAATGCCGCCGCTGTCTCTCTCGTATTTGTGATGGAAACATGGATCGCCGAGATGCCCAGCTCCCCGGCGCGGGCCGCCGCGCCGCCGTACAGGCGGACAAAAGGCCGTCCCGACTGCTCCCGCAGCACCTCGATATCCTCCGGGCCGAATCCGGAAAAACCTGTCCCCAGCGCTTTCGCCACCGCTTCCTTCACGGCAAAATCGCCGGCAAGCCTGGAAACACTGTTTCCAGCCTGCCGGCGTTCTTCTTCCGTGTAGACGCGCTTGCAGAAAGATTCCCTTTCACAGGCTTTCTTCACACGATCCATATCGACAATGTCAATTCCCGTACCGATGATCATATCACTCCGTTTTTCCTGAATCCGCCGCCTTCCGCTCCATCTCGTCCTGCAGGCTGCATACCCGGTAGGACAGGCGCATCAGGCTTTCCGACAGGTGGACATTCTCCACAACCACATCCGGGGGGACCTGCAGGTCAATATGGGCGAAATTCCAGATAGCCTTGATTCCCGCATTGACCAGGCGCTCGGCGATCTCCGGCGCCTTGGACTTCGGTATGGTCAGCGCGGCGATCTGCACCTCATTGTTCCGGATGAAATTCTCCAGGTCATCGATGCCGCAGATCTCAACCCCGCGGACCACCAGGCCCACCAGCCTGGGATTGACATCAAACATCCCCTTGAGAACAAAACCTCTCTTCTCAAAGTTCGCGTAGTTGGCGATCGCCTGTCCCAGGTTGCCGGCCCCGATAATAATCAGGTTATGCTGCCGGTCGATGCCCAGGATCTTGGCGATCTCCGAATATAAATACTTTACATTATAGCCGTAGCCCTGCTGCCCGAATCCGCCGAAATTATTAAGGTCCTGACGAATCTGGGAAGCGGTAACCTTCATCCTGACACTGAGCTCATTGGATGAAATACGGTCGACGCCTTCCTCAATCAGCTCTCCGAGATAACGGTAATACCGCGGCAGCCTTGCAATAACGGCCTTTGATATCTCTTTGTTTTCCACAGTCCCAGCCTCTTTCCGCTCCGATTTGAGTACTATAAAATTATATCAATCCGATAAATTTATGTCAATTGCAGAGCCGCGGCATACAGGGACGGAACCGGCCGCTGCGGAAGGTTATCCGAACACTTCCTTCATGGCCGCAATGGCGGTATCCATCTCTTCTTTCGAGATGACCAGCGGCGGAAGGAGGCGGATCACATCGCTGCCGGCGGTCAGGACGATTACGCCCTTTGCCAGCAGGGACTTTACGAAATCCGCACGCTTTTCGGGATGTGCAAGCACAATGCCGATCATCAGTCCCATGCCGCGCACCGAGACGACCTCCGGGGAACCGAGGGCCATGATTTCCTTCTTCAGGTACTCTCCCTTCCGGGTGACCTCCTCAAGGAATCCCGGGGCAGTCACTTCCTCCAGCACCACATTGGCGGCGGAGCATACCATGGGATTGCCGCCGAAGGTGCTGCCGTGGGTTCCCGCCGTCATGACATCCGCGCACTTTTCCCCGACCATGAAGGCGCCGACGGGAAGGCCGCCGCCCAGGGCTTTCGCCATGCTGATCACATCGGGCAGGATGCCGAAATGCATAAAGGAAAACAGCTTTCCCGTACGGCCGATACCGGTCTGCACTTCATCCACGAGGAACAGGATATCCCGCTCTTTGCAGAACTCATACGCTGCCTTCACATAGTCCGGGTCCAGCGGGCGCACGCCCGACTCGCCCTGGACAAGCTCCATCATCACACCGCAGGTTTTGTCATCGGCTTTTGCCTTGAGGTCTTCCAGGTTGTTCGCCTCCGCATAGTCGAAGCCTTCGGTGAATGGGAAGAAGTATTTGTGGAACTGATCCTGTCCGGTGGCCTTAAGGGTGGTCACGGTCCTGCCGTGGAAGGAATTCACCAGGGTAATAATCTTGTCGCGTCCTGCGCCGTACTTGTCATAGGAATATTTCCTGGCGACCTTGATCATGCCCTCGTTCGCCTCCGCGCCGGAGTTGCCGAAAAATACCCTCCGCATCCCGGTTGCTTTTACAAGCTTCTCCGCGGCCCGGATCATGGGCTCCGTATAGTAGAGATTGCTGACATGCATCAGCTTCTGCGCCTGGGCGGACACGGCTTCCGTCAGCTTCGGGTAGTTGTGTCCCAGGCAGTTGACGCCGATTCCGGAGGTGAGGTCCACATAGGCCCTGCCTTCCACGTCGTAGAGGGTCGCGCCCTGTCCCCTTTCAAAGGCGACGGGGAAACGGCCGTAGCTCTGCACGACATACCTGGATTCCAGTTCTTTCAATTCTTCAAAAGTCATTTTCTGTCCTTTCCGCGCACAGGATGCGCCGGGAGCATCAGGAAAACATGGTTCCGACGCCGTCGTTGCTCAGAAGCTCGATAAGAATGGAGTGGGGCACCCTTCCGTCCTGGATGTTCGCGCGCTCTACCCCGTGGGTCACCGCCTCCACGCAGCACTCCACCTTCGGTATCATGCCGCCGGAGATAATCCCGCTCTGTATCAGGGCCGGCACTTCATACACCTTAAGCCTCGGAATAAGGGTGGTCTCATCCTTCGGGTCCTTCATGAGGCCCCGCACATCCGTGAGCAGGATAAGCTTTTTTGCCTTCAGGGCAATGGCCAGCTTCTCCGCCGCGATATCCGCATTGATGTTATAATTGGTGTCCGCGTCGATACCGGCCGCCACGGAAGATACTACCGGGATAAAGCCCTGTTCCAGCATATCTGTGATGATCTTCGGGTGAACCTCCGTGATCTCGCCGACCAGCCCGTAATCGGTGCCGTCCTCGTCGACCTTCCGGACCGCGCGGAAAAGCCCGCCGTCCATACCGCCGAGACCGACGCCCTTGCCGCCGGCCTTGTCCAAAAGCGTCACCAGGTTTTTATTCACCTTGCCGCAGAGCACCATCTGGACCACGTCCATGGTCTCCTCATCAGTGTAGCGCAGACCGTTCACGAACTCAGATTTCTTGTTGATTTTTTTCAGGAGCGCGGAGATATCCGGCCCGCCGCCGTGCACCAGAACCACCTTGATTCCTACCAGGTGCAAAAGGACGATGTCCTGGATGACATTGTGCTTCAGCTCCTCGCTGGTCATCGCGTTTCCGCCGTATTTCACCACGACGGTCTCACCGTAATAATCCTGGATATAAGGCAGCGCTTCCGCCAGGATAGCTGCTCTGTTTTCGGGATTTAATTTCATCACGTTCTGTAATCTCCATTAATCTTCACATAGTCATACGTCAGGTCGCATCCCCAGGCCGTCGCGCCGGACGGGCCGTCGTTGAGGTCGACCAGGATATCGATCTCGGATTCGTGGAGGACCGTCGCGGCGAGTTCCTCGGAGAACGGGAGGCCCGCGCCGTCCTTACAGACGGCGACCTTGCCTGCCTTCGATTCGAACGCCACGTCGATCTTCGTCACGTCGACGTCGGCGCCGCTGTAGCCGATCGCGCAGAGCACGCGGCCCCAATTCGCGTCCTCGCCGAACATCGCGGCCTTCGTCAGGCTGGAGGTGATGACGCTCCGTGCGACGGTCTTCGCGACGGC
>ONXW01000377.1 GCA_900321915.1 uncultured Eubacteriales bacterium | reverse complement strand
TGTCAGTATCGTTGTACCAGCCGACATCCATCCAGCCTGCCGGATCAAAGTGATACCATGCCTCGTAGCCCTGATCCGCATTCCACGGCTTCCAGTAGAGCTTTGCCCAGCCGACTGCCCAGGTTCTGTCGTTGTACTCATACCACCACTTATCCTCCTCCGGAACATAGTGCCAGCCATAGTACACAGTGCCGATGCCGCCGCCTGCGCCGGTGGTTCCGATGCCAATGCCTGTGCCCTGACCCTGAACGATATCACCGAAGATTGCGATATCTTTGCTTGCATAGGATCCCGGCGTGTAGATGGTCCCGGACCGCGGATCCTGCGTGCCGCTGGAGCTTCCGCTGTGACGTTTGGGCGGCTGGACAGGACTCGGGGCCGCGAACGCCGGAACTGCCAGTGCAAAAGTCATTGCTGCAGCAAGAACAAGTGAAACCAGCTTTCTCATCTTCATAACCCCCTGTAATTCTGAATAATAAATAATTGCGCAATTATATCTCTATCAAATTTACTATTGTTCCTCTTGGATGTCAACCAAGGCACGCCCCGAATCGATAATAATTATTGTGCCGGAGTCAGGACTTTCATTGCAGTCTCATAGGAATCCAGAAGATACTTCAGATCCTCCTGATATTTCGCGCTGACCGGGATTTCTCCGTTCTCTGCCATACCGTGGACCGCGATGATCCGCAGCCAGTAGCCCCTCATGTAATCTTCATTCTGCATGAGTTCTTCCTGTGAGCTGATCTCCCAGATGCCGGCCAGCTGGGAAGCCAGGGCATTCATATACTGGCCTGCCGCAGTTTCGAAATCCTTATCTTCGAAGGAGTAAAGGTAAAAATCACCGATGGCGTTGATCTCCACCTGGACAGATTCCGCAGCGTATGTCTGGAATTCTTCCAGAGACATGCTGTCCGGGTTTTTGCTGTCCAGCGCGGTCCACCGGGCCTCCATGCCCTTCGCGGCGTTCTTTCGGAATTCATCCTCATGATAGGGGGCCGCGGCCTCTGCTGCCGCGATGGCCTGTTCTGCTGCCGCCTGTTTCTCTGTGTATTCTCCGGGACGGTTTGCGGCGGTGTCCTGAGCAGCGGAGCTTTCGCCGGAGGCGGTGCCGTCCGTTCCTGTGGAAACAGCTCCCGTTCCGGCTGCGCTTCCCGGGGCATTTTCCCCGATATCCGCCTGAGCGTCCTTCTGGTCTTTACTATGGGCATTCTCCGCGTCGGTCTGGGCGGTCTGCGCCGTTGTTTCTGCCGGAACCGCCGGCTTCTTTCCGCAGCTGTTCAGGAACAGCATGCTTACGCTCAATGCCAGAAGGCAGACTGTCCGGATACCGGAAGTGTTTTTCTTATTTGTCATGGTCTTCTTCTTTCTGGAAAATAGTCTTCTTACTTTTTGCAAAAAGGCGGGCATCCTGCCCGCCTTTCTGTGCATGTTCGGTTTTGTGATTATCTCAGCAGGTGACCCTGCAGCTGGCCTGCGGTCTCTTCAAACTTGAAGGTCTGACCGTTAAGGTTATGCGTACCGGTGTACATGTAGCCACGGGTGCCGTCAGCGACCGGATGCAGGAAATAATCATTGTTGTCGGTATCATGGTACCAGCCGGTATCCATCCAGCCTTCGTTGTCGAAGTGATACCATGCCTCGTAGCCCTGATCCGCGCCCCACGGCTTCCAGTAGAGCTTAGCCCAGCCGACTGCCCAGGTTCTGTCGTTGTACTCATACCACCACTTGTCCACCTCCGGGACATAATGCCAGCCGTAGTAGACATTTCCGACAGCTCCGCTGGCATGGGTCGTACCGATAGCGACTCCGCGGCCGCTGCCACCGCCGTCCATAGCATTGCTGCTGCCGGATCCGCCAGGATTTTCCTTGCTGGGAGCAGCATTTGCGGAAACAGCCATCGTCAGAGTCATCATTGCAGCAAGAGCAACAACAAAAAGCTTTTTCAGTCTCATGCTATAAACCTCCATAAAGAATAAAATACATCACTAAATACCATAACCTTCTTTAGGTAAGAAGTCAAGTGTCACTCATTTGACTTTCCTGTAAAACATTTCAAGCACAGTCTCGTTGATGTCCGCATAGTGCGGGATGTATTCGAGATAGATCTCTCCCATCTGTGCTTCACCGGGAAGTGTGCGGAAATCCTTGTCCTGCAGCTGGGCGGTGTTCACGATACTGCCGGCAAGCTTCACGGAATCCTTCCGGTTCATATCTGAAAGGATGTCGGCATCGACCGCGTCAAAGAGTTCGTCCAGGAAATCCGGATCTTTTTTGATGCATGCCTTTGCCTGTGTCTGGAAGGCCTGCAGGTAGATCTTCTGGTGCTCCATGCGGAGCAGGGCGCTGAAGTCGTCGCTGTGATCACGGCTTCGAACAAAGCGCTCAGCCTGACTTCCGTGAAGGGTGACCTTCTTCCCTTTCACGAATTCCGGATCCTTCCAGACCGCACGGTCATTGGGGATTGTGACCGTCACACCGCCCACCATGTCGTTCAGGGTGTTGATGGAGCGGAGGTCTGTCAGCATGTAGTGGTCCACGTTTAAGCCGCCCAGAAGGCGGGTCACCGCGTCACAGGCCAGTTCACAGCTCTTGTAGACGCCGTCGCCGTAGGAAAACGCCAGACATATCTGCTCCACTGTATCGCTGATCTGCTCTCCCTCGTTGGTCCTGACCTTCATGGCGGCCATGGTGTCGCGGGGGATCTGCAGGACTTCCACGGTGTTCCGGAAGGTGTTATGCGCAATGAGAAACATCAGGTCAGTCTGGCCTTGTTCAGAGAGTTCCGGACGGATCTGCTGGAGATCATCTTCTCTGCGGTCCAGGCCCAGGAGCAGGATGGTCTTCACGGCGGTGTTGCGGGTGTAGCGCTGCCCGTTGTAGAGGACGTCCTTGTTCGCGAAGGGCTGGGGCCGACGCAGAGCCATCTGCTCACTGTAAATGTTGTTCGCAATGAGGCCGTAGTCGATGTCCTGAGTGCTCTGGCCGCCGTTCTGGCCGTTTGCGGGGCCGTCCGGGCCGTTCTCAGCGCCCTGTCCGTTCAGTCCGTTTGCGGCGTACCAGGCGGCGATCTCCGCTTCCGTGCGCTTCTTTTCCTGGTATCTGTGCACGCTGAAGCCCGCAAAGACTGCGAGGGCAGCCGCGGCCGCCACTGCGGTCACGATCTGCCATTTCTGCATATGTTTCATTGTGTGTCTGACCCTGCGCTGCACCTTGTGCATTTCGTGGATCGGCGCCGGGCTGCGGTGATG
>ONXW01000296.1 GCA_900321915.1 uncultured Eubacteriales bacterium | reverse complement strand
GCAATTACACTCAGAGTTACGCCGCAGGTTCTTCGCCAGAAGGCAGGCGAATTTACCGCACTTATCAATGATATTGAGAGAAGATTCAGGAACATCGAGGACATTTCCGACAGGACCAGGGGATACTGGATAGGGGATGCCGGAGACCTGGACCGCCAGGGGTACGATTCCTTCCAGGATGACATTGCCCATATGATGAAGAGACTGAATGAGCATCCGCAGGATCTCCTCCAGATGGCGGGAATCTATGAGCAGGCGGAGAGAGCCGTTGTGAATGTCGGAGCAGCCCTGAAGACATCGGGAATCGTATAAAGGGGGATTAAGATGAGCAGCTTGGCAGAGATTTATTTCAATTACAACAAAGCAATCGGTCAGGCTTCACAGCTGGAAGCGCAGGCGAAAAAGCTTCGCCGTATTTCCGGGACGGATCTGCAGAATGTGCTTCAGGACATTCACAGCGCGTGGCAGAGCGAATCGTCCCAGGCCTATCTGACCAAGGGAAGGAAGGTGCAGGGCGATGTCCTGACAACCTCCGAGAACCTGAAGAAGATCGCCGGAACCATCCGCACCGTGGCCCAGATTATTCGCGATGCGGAACTGGAAGCCTGGAGGATTGCACATGAGCGCAAGAACTAAAAAGCGGATACAAAGAATTATCTGTGCAGCAGCTGCGGCCCTGTTTGTGGCCGCAGCCGATTTTGCTGTTCTGGCGGATGAGCTGATCCCCGTCTTTGAGACGCATATGACGGGGGACAGCGCGGAAGTCTATATAAAGTCGCCCGGAAGCGCCGTCTCCTCCGCTGAGGCGCGGATAGGGACGGATAAGGCGGGAAATGTTTCCGTGGAGCAGGATCTGTCCCGGATCCCCGTGGAAACATACCTGATGCTGGACAATTCCATCTCCATCCCCCAGGGGACGCGCGGAAGGATCGCGGAGCTTATGACCAACATTGCGGCGGCAAAGCTCCCCGCGGAGAATATCACTCTCTGCACCTTCAGCGACAGTCTTTCCGTTGTCACGGAAAGGAGCGCGAACTATGCCGAGCTGAAGGCAGCGGTGGACGCCCTGCAGTACAATGACCAGGAAACCTATCTCACGGACGTTGTCAATGAAGTGATGGACCGCGTGGAAGGAAGGGAAAACCACACATTTATCCGTATGGTGGTTATCTCTGACGGCGTGGACAATAATCCGGGAGGCATCACCCGTTCTGAGCTGGAACACCGTCTGGAAGGATACAATATCCCCATCTACACCGTCGGGATTAAGAGAAACGGCAATGAGCAGAACCTGAAGGAAATGTACGCGCTGTCCAGAGTGTCCGGCGCGCAGTACTGGACGCTGGATGAGGTGCCGGATACCCTGCAGATCGTTTCTTCCCTGATGCAGACGGAAGCTCCGGCGAAGGTGACGGTCTCCATCCCGGAACAGCTGCGGGACGGTTCCAGGAAAGGACTGCAGCTGATACTTGACGGGACCCCCGCGGAGAGCATCCAGGTGACCCTTCCTTTCGGGGAGATCACCCAGACGGTTCCGGAGACGCGTTCGTATGAGACGCAGCCGAGGGAGACTGCGCGTGAGACGGAGGAAGAGGAGGAAGAAGAGGAACCGACCTTTACGGAGTGGATTTTCGACCATATCCTGCTGCTCCTGGTGGGCGTCCTTGTTCTCTTCGGCGGCATTATCCTGCTGATCCTGCTTGTGGTTTCCGGGAAAAAGAAGGAAGAGTTCGAACCCTATGATTATTCCTTCGGACCGAGTATGGGTGTACAGGACAGAGGTTCGCCCGCCTCCTTCGGAAACGGGGAGACGGAGGTGCTGGTAGGTTCCGGGAAGCAGATGGTGCTCTGCCTGGAGGATATCAGCCAGCCGGGAAGGCATTTTGAGGTGCCGCTGCTGAATTCGCTGATTATCGGGAAGAACCCCCAGCTGTGCCAGGTGGTCATTGATTATGACAAGACGGTATCCAAGCGGCACTGTGAGATTTTCACCGACGGTACGATGTTCCGCGTGCGGGATCTCGGGTCGACCAACGGAACATTTCTTGACGGTATGCGGGTTACGGACGGAACAGCCGTTTCCAGCGGAAGCATTCTCCAGCTGGGCCGGGTGGAGCTTCGTGTACAGTTCCGGTGATAAAGCTTTCCGGAAAACAGGGATCATCAGATGAGAGATTATATCATTCGGCCGGGAACTGTCCTGGGAAATACCTACGTGGTGCAGGACCAGATAGGATCCGGCGGCGGCGGGGTCATCTACAGGGCCTATCACATGCGGCTGCAGACGACTGTCGTCATCAAACAGATAAAGGATAATATCCGGGACCTGGTAAATGTCCGCGCGGAGGTGGACCTGCTCAAGGGCCTGAGGCACAGCAACCTGCCGCAGGTCTATGATTACCTGGAACTCGGCGGGAATATCTATACAGTCATGGAGTATATTCCCGGGGAGAACCTGGGGGAACACCTGAAGCAGTACGGCCCCTACCGGCAGGACCTGATCCTGAGATGGGCGGGGCAGCTGGCGGACGCCCTGGTCTACCTGCACAGCAGGAAGCCGGCGATTATCCACAGTGACATTAAACCGGAGAATATCATGCTGACGCCGGACGGAAGCGTCTGCCTGATAGATTTTAATATTTCCGGGATGGCGCAGAACGGCAGGATTCAGTCCGTGGGCATCAGCCCCGGCTATTCCCCGCCGGAGCAGTATGTGAGCCTGCAGCGCTATCTCATGGACATGGCTTACGCCCGGAGGACTGATCCGGGCTTTTCGCAGATGCAGCCCCTGATACAGCCGGACGTCCGCAGGGCCGGGGAGCTGGTGGGGAGCGGCGTGGACGAGAGGTCTGATATTTTCAGCCTGGGCGCCACGCTGTACACCCTGTGCACGGGAAAACGGCCGGAAATCACGGATGTCATGTACTTCCCGGCCTATACGAGGAACAGCGACATTTCCCAGGAGCTGAGCTCCGTCATCGGGATCTGCATGAACCCGGAACCGTCGGAGCGGTTCCAGTCTGCGGAACAGCTGCAGCATGCCCTGAACCACCTGGAAAGATACAGCGCCGGATATCGGAAAAAACAGATAAGGTTCCGGATACTCGTAGCGGTTTCCGCGTTATTCGTCCTGCTTGCCGGCGCCCTCATCCTCGCGGGGGTCCGGGGAAGGGCCAGAAAGAACCACCGGAAATACGAGGCGATGGTGGAGGAAGCCCTGGAAGTGCAGCGCGAGGATTACGACAGGGCGCTGGAGCTCCTGGAGGAAGCCAGGGATATGGAACCGGGAGAGCCGGAGGCGTACCTGGCCCAGATGAATGTGCTGAACAATCACCTGGACTATGAAAAGACCCTGGAATTTGCCTTGGACACGGCCCTGGAGGAGTCGGAGGATATCCGGGATGAAGGACAGTTCAGCTACCTCCTGGCGGAGGCGTATGAAGGACTGGGTTCCTACCGGGAAGCCGTGGAGTATTACGGGAAGGCTGCCGGGCAGACCGGGGAGGAGAGCTATCGGCGGGATTATATCTCGGCGCTTATCCGGAGCGGCGATACCGCGGCCGCGGAGAAAGAGATAGAGGAGTGGAAAGAAGACGGGGGCGACCCCTCCCTGGAAAGCTATTTCACCGCGCTTATCTGCGAGCAGGACGGGGATCTCCGGGGAGCGGAGGAGGAAGCCCGCAGAGGCCTTTCTTCCTGCCGGGATCCGCAGCTTGAGAAGAATTTCGTCCTCCTGCTGGCGGATATCTATGAGAAACTGTACAGGGCTGAGGGCAGCATATCCGACCTGTATGAGGAGGCTTCGGTCCTGAAGGAAGCATCCGCCGGCGGCACCATGGATTTCGAGATACAGGAACGGCTGGCGGACACCCTTTCCCACCTGGGCCGGGAACAGGAAAATCCCGATCTCTGCAGGGAGGCGGATGAAGCCTACAGCGATCTTATCCGGAACGGGTATGACCGTCCGCATATTTACCAGGAGATTGCCGTCCTCCGGGAATATACCGGGGATATGGACCGGGCGGAGGAGATCCTGGAGGATATGAGGAAGAGGTGGCCCGGCGATTACAGGACCTGGTACCAGAGCGCCATGTTCGCCCTGGACCGGGAGCTGGAAAAACCGGAAAACGCGAGAGACTATACGGATGTGATTGAATGGAGCCGCAGGGCGGAGGAGCTTACGGCAAACACGCCGCAGGCGCAGGAGATTCTTCCGCTCAGGGCTCGTCTCGAGGATTTGGGACTGTGACAGGAGTAATGACAGATGAATGCGAATAGAGCAAACCGGCTTGCCGGGCTGTTTACCGTGATTGCGCTGGTGGTCCTTGGGCTGGGCGCCGGGTTTTACATGGCGGGCCTTAAGGACGACGGCGGCGCAAAACCCCAGAAGGTCCTGCAGGATTACCTGAATGACGGCCAGAAATACTATGACCGGGGAAATTACCGGGAAGCCATCGTCTCGTACCAGAAAGCTGTCTCTATGGACGGCGCAAGCAGCGAGGCCCTGATGGGGCTGGGAAATGCCTATGCCGTCGACGCCGACTATGAGAACGCCGAGAAAACGTATAGGGATGTCCTTGCCGCGGATCCCTCCAATGCGGACGCCTGTGTGGAGCTGGCCCAGATCCTGCTCCAGCAGGGAAAGCTTGCGGAGGCGAAGGAGCTGGTGGACAGCACGGCCGCAAAGGTGCAGGATGATCGCCTGAAACGCCTGAAGGACCAGATGACCGTGGAGGAACCGGTTTTTGACATACTTTCCGGAACCTATGACAGCTACCAGCTGCTCCGGCTGTCCAATCCCAGGAGCGGTTCGGTGGTCTATTATACAACGGATGGGTCCGAACCGGATGAATACTGCAGGATATTCGGGGAAGCGGTTGTTATTTCCGAACCGCACACGGTGCTTCGGGCGAAAGCCTACAATGCGCTTGGCTACTCCAGCGGGGAAATTTCGGCGGAATACAGCATTTCCGTCCCGGCGCAGACGGTTCCGGCGGAAGGCGACATGAGGGAGGCCCTGAACCTGGTTCTGGGCAAGTCCTACAGTGAAGAAATCTATAATTATGAACTGGCACAGCTCAGGGACATTTATCTGGTCGGGAGGGATAATTCCACGCAGGAACAGCTGCAGGGAGCGGTATTCAGCGGAAGCGGCTACCAGATCGGGAACCGGGCGAGTTCGGGAAGGGGCAATCTGCAGAGCCTTTCATTTCTCGCCTACTGCCCTTATGTGAGGAGCGTGAACATCGCCTACCAGAATCACCTGTCTCTGGACGGGCTGCAGTACTGTCCGGATCTGGAATCCCTGTCGCTTGTAAACTGCGGGGTGACAGATATCACGGCAGTTTCTTCCCTGAAGGGCTTAAAGCGCCTTTCCCTGGGTCAGAACGATGTCGAGGACATTTCACCTGTTTCCGGACTGACCGGCCTGGAATATCTGGGACTGTGGAACAACCGCATCCAGGATATCTCGCCGCTTGCCGGGCTTGTGAACCTGACCTGCCTGAATGTTTCGGGCAACTGGCTGAACAGCGCGGATGAGCTCGGAGGCCTGGTGAAGCTGCGCGAGCTGTGGCTTCGGGAGAACCAGATTTCGGATCTTTCCTTTACGGACAGCCTGCCGGAGCTTCGCGTGCTGATGGCGGGAAAGAACCCTGTCAGCAATTACGGAAAACTTGAGATGCGGGTCCGTGATTTTTACAGTACCGACTTAACGGAGTGATACTATGCTGGAACTTATCATTTTTGGCGTCCTTTTCGCGGTCAGCATACTTCTGCTGATTATATCCCTGATAAAAAAACTGGTATTTAAGCCGTTTTATTTTATCGTGATCCTGGCGGCCATCCTGAGCCTTGCGGGGGGCGCGCGGTCTGTCATGCGCGTCCGGAAATCCGCGGGGGAACAGGAGAGCGCGCTGGAACGGAATATCTATATTTCCGCGAGGCTCCTGGAAGAGGACAGAATCACGGATTCCCTGAGCGCGGCCGGCGCGGCCGGAGAGGAGGATCCGGAGAATGAAGACGTCATCCTCCTGCGGGCCGCTGACATGAACCGCCTCGGGTCCTTTGACCTGAGCAGCAGGCTCCTGGAAGAAACCTCACTGGATGAGGATTACGGTATTCCCGATTACAACGGAAGGCGGGAATCCATGGATTCCGGGCAGTCCCGGGAGATTGCCGGTGATATCATAGACAGGCTGGACCTCTCTGAATCGGATGCGGAGAAATATGACATGATGATGCAGCTCCGGTACTATTCCCGGGGTGCGGATGTCTCCTCCATCAGCGCGGACGATTTTTCGGGCTCTGACCGGGACTACGCGGAGATAAAGCTTGCGGATATCGCGAATGACCACGGCGGGGCATACAAAGTCACCGGGGACCTTGCCGACGCCGGAGACTACCGCGCGCAGATTGCCCTGTCAGACCTGTATTCCAGAGGGTATGTGCCGCACGATTACGGCCGTACGGATGAGGAATATGACGATTACCTGATGCGGGCAACCCTGCTGCAGATCGAAGTGGATGAGATGCAGGAAAAGCTGGGGGAGAAAGCCCTGAAGACCGGACAGTACGCTGAGGATCCGGAGGTAAAGGAGTATCTCCTGAAGCAGACGGAGTACGGCATGGCCGTGACAGAACTGGACCATATTCCGGAGCTGCGGGCGGTCAACTACCTGCGGAGCACGGAAATGAATCCCCAGGGAGACCTGGCGCAGCACCTGCAGCTGGCGAGGCTTTACGCGGACGCCGACATGGAGGACGAGGCCAGAAAAGAACTGGACATGATCTTCCTATCGGGTGAGATTGCACCCGACAAATGGCTTTCCCAGGATATCCTGTTTGTCAGGGATACCTTCCTGGATTTCCTGCAGACAAATGAGTCCGGACCGTTCTACAGCGCCTACGCGGTAATGATGCAGGACCTCTCCCAGGGACTCTCGGAGGGGGACATCGTATTCCGGGACGTGCTGGAGCGGTATCTCCGTGAGCTGTACACACAGATCAGGATTACCGGCATCCATACCGGAGACTACCCGAGGATAATCGCGGAGATGAGTTACGGAAAAGAAGGGGACCTTACCGAGTCCATGCTGAGTCCTGAGGACACAGGGACAGAGATCACTTCCTTTGAACTGGTCCGGGAGGACGGGGGAGAAGAGATCGCGGTCAGCGTTGTCCTGGATGTCAGCGGCAGTATGTCGGGCAATAATATCGCCAGCGCCAAGAGCGCCATCGACGCGTTTATCTCGTCGCTTTCCGGGAACATCATGCTGAGCTTTGTCACCTTCTCGTCGGACGCCAATATCATTATCCCACTGACGGACTCTGCGGATTCTGTCAGGCAGGCGGTGCGCAGGACGACGACCTACGGCGGGACCAATATCGCGGCCGGCCTTCAGGCGGCCCAGAGGTCTCTCGGCACATTTTCCGGAAAAAAGTACATTATCCTCCTCTCGGACGGATATGACGGGTCCGGCAACAAGATTGACAGCGTCCTCCAGGCTCTCTCGGCCGCGGGAATCCAGACCTACACCATCGGCATGCAGGGAGCGGACGAGGCCTATCTCAAGAAGATAGCCGACAGGACCGGAGGAACCTTCGTCTTCGCCAGGAATACGGCTCAGCTGAATGAAGTATACGAATCCCTGCAGCGCTCGCTGATGAACCGGTATTATCTTATCTATATCGTCACAGAGAACACGGACGCAAAGGACAGGGTGCTCCGGGTGAATATGACCGATTCCCCGGCGTATGACCGCAAAGAATATTCCCTGGGATTTGCTTCCCCGGATGATACGGATACCGGCAGTTCGGAGGCAACCTATGACTATTACATGCAGCTTTCGTACTGAT
>ONXW01000293.1 GCA_900321915.1 uncultured Eubacteriales bacterium | reverse complement strand
TATGATCAAGAACATCGTATTCACCGGTGCAGCCCCGGGGCACAGCCTGACCGGGAGGCGCAGGAGATAGGACGGATATCTATGCATTATGTGTGTTCCGATATTCACGGACAGGGGGAACTGTATCACAGGCTGCTGGAAAAGCTGCAGCTGACGGCGGATGACAGGCTGTATATCCTGGGGGACGTCATTGACCGGGGCCCTGACAGCATCCCGGTGCTTCAGGACGTCATGACCAGGGACAATGTGGAGCTGTTTCTGGGGAACCATGAGCTGATGATGCTGGATTACCTCCGGAAAAATGAGAACCGCTATATCTGGTTTTACGGGAATAACGGCGGAAGGGGCACCTGGTATCAGTATCTGAAGCTTCCCCGGGAGGAGAAGGAGAAGATAAGGGCGTATCTGATGCGCACGTGGGTCCAGAAATATACGGAGATCGACGGCACGCCCTACGCCCTGCATCACTCCTGGCTTTTGGAAAACCGGGCGGGCGAGGATGTGCGGTATGACGCCTGCACCGCGGCAGACGATGTGATGAGGGCGGTGTGGTATTCCCCCTACCGGCGTTACGATTATGTTCCCGTGGAGAGGTACAGCGACGGATGGGTCCACATCATCGGGCATGTGCCGGTGCAGAGGGAAGGGCTTGAGAGGCCGCCGCTCACGGAGGGATCCCTGATACTTATTGACGGCGGGAGCGCCTATATCGGGATGCTGGAAACCGGCGGGCTCTACTGCATGAGCCTGGAGACAGACGGGGCAGGAAAGCGGCAGGAAATATGGATTGCGGGGGCGCAGGCCTCCGGAACCTGATAAGAGATGCGGAATATTGCGAGGTGGAACGGTTATGAAAAGAATGCTCACATGGATGACGGCAGCAGTTATGGTCCTTTCGCTTGCGGCATGCGGTGGATCCTCTGAAGATGCAGAGGAGGATGTGAAAACGGAAACCGTGTCAGAGGTCAGTGAATCTGAGAGTGAAGAACCCGCGGAGGAAGAAGAGGAAGCTCCCATGTATCAGGAGGGCGCCTGGGCGATGCTTGAGTGGGCGAACAGCAGCCTGCAGTCAAGGTGCGATTTCATGGCTTTTGATGAGGACTATATTTATTTTCAACATAATTCGGACTCATATCGGTGCCATTATGACGGCTCCGGCGTGGAGAAACTGGAAAAACCGTTCTGTACCATCTTTACTACAGACGGAACGCTCTGGGGTTACAGCGGCGAAAGCACTTCTGATATACCCGGGGAAGAGGGTGTGTACAGTATGGATCCGGAAACGGGAGAGATGACAATGATCACAGAATTGCCCGGATCGAGTTACTGTCCTCATGTCCTGGTGTCCGGAAAGTGGCTTTGTTATGTTGATAACAGGAATAATGTGATTCTGCATGACCTGGCGACCGGTGAGGAAAAGAATATCATCGAACCCCACACAGCGGAAGGGGAGTTAAGCAATGTTTCCCTCTGCCTCTATGGAAATACGATTTATACTCTGTTCGGAACCATGCCGGAAAAAGGCAGTTACAGGCATGAATTTATGCTCGCTTCCTATGAACTGGACAGCGGAGCCGAAAAGATGACAGAAATGCTGACAGACCTGTATCCCGGCGGCTTTAAAACATCTTTCTGGCTTGAGGACGGGATGGTGTTCCTCGATACCAGTGAAGGAGCGCAGTACTATCACGCCAGATTTTCCGACATTGACGAAGACGGACACTGGAATTATAAGACAGAGGAAAATAAGGTCGGAACGAATCTGGCCGCGGAAGACGCCCTGTCCTATGTGGAAGATGATGTTCCCTACCGACCCAATAACCGATATATCCTCGGAGATGACTTGCTGTTTGTCAGCAGGGAAAAAATCGAGTACTTTGAGGACTTTGATTTTACAAAGAGTCAGATTCTGTATGAAGGAGACCTGGGCGATGGGTCGGCCGAAGATACCAGTATCGGTATTTATAAGGGTTCCGTTTATATTTTCCTGGATGACGATAATTTTGGCGAATATAACATCATGAAAGTTTCCGAGGGCGGCGTCACAGAGTATATCCCGGTTGACCTGCCGGAATGAGGAGGGGATACGCAGATGAAAGTACTGGATCTGACACACGTGATTGAGAGCGGCATGCCGGTGTTCCCCGGCACGGAGCCGCCGGTTTTAGAGGCTGCGTGCACCTGTGAGGAGAATGGCTTTAAGGAGACTCGGATTTCCATGTTCTCCCACACGGGAACACATATGGACGCGCCGGCCCATCTGTATGCGGACAGGACCACGCTGGACGCATTTCCCCCGGAACAGTTCATCGGAAAGGCGCTGGTGATCGACTGCGCCTCCCTTAAGGAAGGCGAGCCCATCACCATGGCGCAGCTGCGTCCCTATGGGGAGAAAGTGGAAAATGCTGACTTCCTCCTGTTTTATCTCGGCTGGGATAAGCGCTGGGGAACAGAGGACTATTTCGGGGATTATCCCTGTATCGATGATGAGGTTCTCGATTATATTATTGCCGGAGATTATAAGGGGATTGGCTTTGATGTGATTGGCCTGGACCCCATCGCGGACGTGAACCTGACGAGACACAAGAAGCTGTTCCGGAACAAGGATATCGTCAACATCGAGAATCTCTGCAATCTGGGACAGTGCGGGAGCGACCTGTTCTGGTTCGGCTGTTTTCCGCTGAAGCTCACAGACTGCGACGGGGCGCCCATCCGCGCGATGGCGTGGTTTGAGTGATCACTTTACATATCGAAGAG
>ONXW01000123.1 GCA_900321915.1 uncultured Eubacteriales bacterium | reverse complement strand
GCCGGCTCTAAGTTCTGCCTGTCTTCGCTGTCAATAATGCCCATCATCCAGACCGGGCCGTCCCATTCGGAGTAATGCCAGGTGTCGGCATAAAAGGCGCACTTCCCCGGCGGAAGTGTTTCATAGAGAATATCCTGGTAATGCCCGTCGGGATATTCCGACCGCTTCAGATAAATCCCATGGATTTCATTCGGGCTGTCATTCTTTATTTTAAACCCGAAGCTCATTTCAAGTCCACAGGGCACACCCACGGCCCTGGGGTCGTTTCCGGGCGCAAAGGACGGAACCCATGCGGCATCATCGCCGGTAAGCGCAAGCTGTTCTGAGGGGCCCTTCTTTTTGTGCACCGCCCACGGCGTATAGATGAAGTTATTGTATATATCCCGGAACGAAGCGGAGACATGGGCGGAACGATTGCCCGTATACCCGCGCATCACCACCGGCCCGTCTTTTTCCACAACTTCTTTCTGGGGAAGAAGCTCCGTTCCCTGATAGAGGTAATCATAGCTGTAGCAGTCCACCGGGAACTGCAGGACATCTCCTTCCTTAAAGCTGGAAGATGCTTTGGGAGGAACCCGGATGCCGTCATATTCTTCCAGCACGTCTTCGTTGTAATATCCGGGAACCGTGAGCTCCCTGGTTTCCCTGTTCTCATGCACAATAATCTGAATCCTGTCCCTGCCGTTTAAGACCGCCGGGATATAGTGTATGGCATTCATAATGCCGTCCGTCCGCTCTTCAAAATACTGGAAATAGCAGGGCACGATCGTGTTTCCGATACAGTACCATACAGGGTCATAGACAATAAAATCCTCTTCTTCCTGATACAGGTCCTGGTGCCCGGACGTACCCATATTGATAAGCCGGGTCCCGTCATCCAGCAGAAGCCGGTCTTCCCTGTACCAGATATTCTTCCAGTCAACCCCTTCCGGGAGATCGATCCAGTAAAAGCTGTCATAGACATCTTCCGCATCCTGTGTGATTACAGCCTCGTGGGAGCTGATGCTTGCCTCAGGATAGTATTGCTTCACCACGTCTTCACGGTACCAGGGGCTTTCCGCATACTCTGAAACCGGAACATCATTAAAGGAATCAACACTTTTCCCCGAGTCCGCGGCAGGCGCTTCTGTCTGTTCCTGCATCTCGGGAGGATTCTCATTCTCCGCAATGGACAGGACGGAACAGAAGCAGTTGAAAAATTCCAGATAACTCTCCGGATAACCAAGCTCGGACATCACCTGCAGCATGTTGGAATAATGGTTAAGGAACTGCCACGGATAGTACATGGCCAGGCCGCAGGTGTTCTCGATACTCGTATCAAAGCTGACAATACAATCTGAGAGCGCGGCGGATAGACCGGAGGTATCGCCGGGATCCACCAGTTTCATATAATCCAGGACATCAATCTGTTCAAAACGTCCGCCTCCGAAGCTTTTGCTCTTTACCCGCGCCTCGGCAAAAGTCCCGTATTCCCCTTCTCTGACCCGTTCCGCCGCGTCCGAATGAAATTCGTGCAGCTTTTCCAGAAGCGCGGCTGTTTTATCCAGGCGGATCATTGCCAGCGTATAAGTATCATACGGATATTCTTCACTCTGGGCAAGAAAATCTGCCGTGATCAGTTTTCCCAGGTCTTCTGTGGAGAGGCCGGGATTCTTTTCCAGTTTTCCCAGCCATTCTGTATAATACCAGCCGTCTCCCGGCTCTGTCTCTTCTGAAGCTATCAGGTAATCGGCATAATCGGAAAGCATGCAGCAGGTTTCAATGGTTGCCATCAGGCAGGCATCGAAGCCTATAAATTCATAGTGGCCTCCCGCCTTCCGGAAAGCCTCCTGAATTCCTGTCAGGGACAGCATGCTCTCCGGAAACAGTTCGTCCTGTCCGTATCCGAGGACGCTTCCGCCTCCGTGGTTCCACAGAATCACGCCGGTCCGCTCTGTCGGAGAATACTCTCTCCCCCACACCAGAAACTCGGAAAGGGTATCGGCGTCCGACATGCAGACGTTTTCCTGCTCTTCAATCAGAGTGGGTCCTTTCGCGGACAGCTCATAGCGCTGGATCGTCCGGTTGGAAATACCGTAGTCCTGCCATTTTTCGGCCCCTCCGGTCTCAACAAAAACACGGACATGCTTTCCGGGAGAAGCGGCAATCATTTCAGAGATGTCGCTGGAGGCGCTCCCGTTCAGGGACTCCAGGTCAGAGCCGATCATATAGACCAGCAGCGTCATCTGCGCCCCTTCCCCGGCGTCGTCCTGGCCGCCGCTTTCCGCATGGCTCTGTTCCGGAGGAGTGCCTGCGGCCTGGCAGCCATGAAACAAAAAGAAGGCAGCCGCAAGTACTGCCAGAACAAAGAGCTTTCCGAACACCGGTTTTCTTTTATCCGAATTCTGTTTCATAACATTTCCCTCCATAAGGCAGACATTCCCTTTTCATTATAGATTCAGCAGAAAGATTTCCATACATCCTAAAAGTATACTTTTAGAATGTATTTCCCGGCCCTGCGGGCTGTTATAATAAACATTACGGAAACTGCCGGCCTTCGGGCCGCGAATGAAATCTTTTCAGAAATGAAGGAGAAAACAATATGATGTACGTCCTGATTATTCTGCTGGCTGTCCTGGCGGCTGTCTTCTGGTGTATCAGTACCGTCAACGGGTTTAAGAGGAAAGAGATTCTGATCGAGGAAGCCCTTTCCGGAATCGAGGT
>ONXW01000291.1 GCA_900321915.1 uncultured Eubacteriales bacterium | reverse complement strand
TCCCACGGATACTTCCTCCGGGCCGAGAGCTTCTACAATGTGGCGACGAAAGAGGAAGAGTACAGCCGCGGCCCCGGCGGAAGGCCGGAGCATTTCCATGAGAAGTCCCACGGGGAAAGCTTCCTGGACCTCGCCCGGAACCATTTCAGGGCGGGCGGCCTCTATCTCCTGGATGAGCCCGAGGCAGCCCTCTCCCCGCAGCGGCAGCTGACACTGCTTGCGGTCATCCACCGGTGCGCCGCGGAGGGCGCCCAGTTCCTCATTGTAACCCAGTCCCCGATTCTGCTGGGACTGCCGGGGGCGGGGATTCTCACCTTCGACGACGGCCCTGTCCACCCCTGCAGTTACGAAGATACCGGCAGCTATACGATCACATCCATGTTTCTGAATCACAGGGAGAAGATGCTGAAGCAGCTTCTGGAATCCTGACACTGCATTTACGGTAGTAAGGGTAATAAAACAGAGGTAATATTAAGACAGTACAGAAAAACACAAGGGAGGATCCGAAATATGAAAGGAATGTACAGGGCACTTGCCGTACTGCTGACCTGCAGCTTTATCCTTTCCGGCTGTTTTTTCCTGCCGGACGGGGACGAGCCGGCGGACAATTCACATATGATAGGGCCGCGCTCGGAGGAAGCCTGGAAGAGATGGGAGGAAGAGCAGAAAGCGCTGAAGGAAACCTGGGGAGAGACTGAGGTCTACGCCTATATCATGACCATCATGGAAGACCTGGAGAGCGTCAATGCCAACGTGGTCTTTAAAGAGGACTTTTCCCTGGAGGAAGAGAGCGAAGAGCTGGATGCCTTCCGGAAGATGTACGATGACATGAATGTCAGTGAGGAGTACACCCTGGAGGAGTTCCGACGGATGCTCGACGACTCCCTCTGGCGGTACGCCATCGGCGGAATCCATGAGCTGGACAGCATCGAAGAGCGCAGCGCAGAGGATGGAGGCGGTTATCACGCCAGAATCCTGTACTACGCGAACCACGAGTCCCTGATGCCGGTGGATCTGATCATCACGACCGATGATAAAGGGAAGTTCAGCGTGACAGAATCCTTTGCGGAGGAGCAGAATGAAAAATAAGCGGTGGAAGGTTATTGTTCCTGCTGTTTTGCTGATCCTGGCGCTTCTCTATTTTACGGTGATTCGGAAGTATATGGAGTGGGCAAATGTCCAGGCCCTCGAGGATTATGCCAGGGAGCAGTTTGCGTCGCAGGATCTGGAGGACTATGTCAGGCGCTGCGCGAGGGCGTCGGGGATTTCAGACCTCCGGGCCGAGGCAGAGATCTATTCCTGGTACGACAGTTATCCCACTTTCTATGATCCGGAAACCAGGACACTGCAGGCAGAGTGCAGACTCACCTTTTACAGCGACAGCATTGACCGCTGTTATACACAGAGCTGGAACAGCCTCAGTGCCAGATCCGCCTGCCTGATGGTTGAAAAACTCTATAGAAGCTATAAAACCCAGGCTTTTAAGTACACTGGTCCCAAGGGCACAGTAAACGTGGCGCTTCCGGGAAATGCCTCAAGAGACACCCTGACATTATACTCCGGTGCGGGACACAGGTATGAAGTATGGGTAACAGACAGCCATGTATCCCTGCAAATAGATGATGAGACGCTGGTAGTTAAAGACAGGGGACAGCCATACACCGGGACATCAGGGGGCAGCAGTTCCGGATCCGGCAAAAGCAGCGGAAAAAACAGCACCAGATACCGCGGCGGCAGCAGTTCCCGGAAATCCGGCAGCAGCTATGCCGGCGATCCCATTGACCCGGATGATTACGATATCGAAGCATACTACGACGATAACAGAGACGTCTACGACGACTACGACGAAGCCTGGGAAGGCTTCCTGGACGATGAAGACGCCTGGGATGATTATTGATTGTGTGGTTGATATGGAAGCCCCGGAATAATGAAAACGGAAAGGAGATCCAATATGGGAATCTTTACACCGAATAACGGCTATATGCGTGAAACTTTCGGCGGAAATCAGGATATCTTCAACGCTGATGGAAAACGTGTCGGATACAGTCAGAAACGCCTGGACGGGGGCATGGACTTCTTCGATGCAGCAGGACGTCGTCTGGGCTGCGACAGACCTCTCATTGGTGAAAGCCGGGAATTCCTGGATACCTCCGGAAACGTAGTCGGTTACAGAATTCCCTGGGGAGGAGGCCTGGGCTACTACGATCTGAAGAGGCGGCGTATAGGACACAGTACAGGGGGATTCGGCCTGACGGAATTCTACAGGAATTTCGACTATGACGGCGGAGAGGATGACTTTATCCACTGGATGTTCGGATAAGCAGAATACGGAGTATATGTGACAAACGAGAAAAACAGCAAACAGCCGGGCGGTTACAAACCGCCGCAGAACACCCGGAAGAAACGGAAAAAGAACCGTTTCCAGGCGCGTGTTCTGGCTTTCCTGTTCCTGGTCGTCCTGGCAGCGGCCGCGTATCATCTGTACTACCGCTATGACGGGAAACAGGAACAACAGGCCAGGACAGACCAGATATTCTTCCGGAACGATGAACCATCTGTTCCCACGGTCATCGCGGCACCTGCCGGTATCCCGGACTTTGCCGGTGAGGACTATATTATCCTGAACGGCAATATCCCGAATTTTACGGAGTATGACCTGACTCGCATCACCGGGGAGAGCTATTCGGAGCTGGACCGGCTGGGAAGGTGCGGACCTGCCTGCGCCCTGCTGGACAGGTCGGTGATAAACCGCGGTGACCGCAGCGATATCGGCATGATAAGGCCTTCGGGATGGAAAACCGCGAAATACCCGGATGTTATCGAAGACAACTACCTGTACAACCGGTGCCACCTGATAGCCCACGCCCTCTCCGAAAGCAATGATATCGAAGAGAACCTGATTACCGGCACACGGCACATGAATGCGGTAAGCATGCTGGCTTTCGAGCTTTCTGTCATGCAGTATCTTGACCGCTCCGACAATCATGTCCTGTACCGTGTGACGCCTTACTTCAGGGAATACGAACTGGTGGCGCGGGGCGTGGAGATGGAGGCATACTCCGTCGAAGACAGGGGAAAGGGCCTTTGCTTCCACGTATTTGTCTATAATTATCAGCCCGGGATTGAGATCAATTACCTCACCGGGGACAGCAGACAGAAGGGGAAGTAACCGTCTGCCCCCACTGATAAGACCGGGAGAAATACCCGGAGATAAAGCAGAAATACAGGTTTGAGGAGTGAGAATGGTTTTCAGCAAAGAGCAGATGGACCGGGCGGTAAAGGTTTACACTGCCAATCCATATTGGAAAGAGTGTTATGATGGTGCCACTTCCGATGCCTGCCGGGAGCGGATAATTCTCATTTTCTGCTATAGTATTAATT
>ONXW01000282.1 GCA_900321915.1 uncultured Eubacteriales bacterium | reverse complement strand
CTCTGTACTGCGTTTGCCGTTCCTGCGAACGTCCTGAATTACGTGAAAAGTAGGGTCTTTTGATTTCCCTTTCATGATGCGCATAAGCTTTCCTCCGCAAGATAGTGTGGTATTAACTATATTATACACCATATATACGCATATACGCAATACATAATTTTGAAATTTGTGCAAAGTACTTGACTTTTGTTAGCAGGTTTTTTTGCATATTTATGGAAAAAATGGAAAAAATGATGTATGATATATTCTATAGTGATATCCGGGGGATATCATGGATAAAAGCAGAGCAGGAAAGGAGGCGCGGGATTCAAGTCCCGCGGCGGCATTATGAAGATGAGAAAGTGGATTTGTGCTGCACTGGCGGCAGTACTCTCTCTGGCAGTAGCCATTCCGGCATTCGCGGGCCGGATTGAGCAGGACGGCAACGGGTATACAGAATATTTTGATGACGGAAGCTATCTTGTGTACAACGCGAGGGGCGGTGAGTTTACCTATCATGACGAAGACGGCGTGTATTCCTGGTATGATGACGATGTCACACAGTCGAGTGTCAAAAGTTCCAGTTCGAAGAGCAACAAGAATGCCAAGTATTCCGGCTCCAGAATCAACGAGGCATACTGGAGCTATTCAGGCGGCAATATGGTCGCCAAGTGGAATGCGGATTACCGCAGCAAGGCGAGCTACACCGTAACCCTGTACCACGGCAACAAGAAGGTGACATCCAAGACTTCCAGCGGCGGCAGCAGCGTGAACTTCTCCGATGCGATTGCCCAGAGAGGCCAGACCGGAAACTATTACTTCCGGGTTAAGGCAAAATGGCCGGGCAAGTATACCGATGAGGAAGAGTCTGATGATTACTATATCGACGGAAGCAAGCTGAACGCCATCCAGAACCGTCACAGCGGCGGATCCTCCGGCGGCGGTTCATCCTCCGGCGGTTCCGGTTCTTCCTCCGGCGGCGGCCCGGGCGGATCCTCCGGCGGCGTATGGCAGCAGTACAGCGGCATCTGGAGATATCTCAAGGCCGACGGTACCTTCGCGGCCAACGGCTGGGAGTTTATCAACGGCAAGTGGTATTACTTTGACGGATACGGCAACATGGCCGCAAACCAGTGGATCGTCAAGGCTGACAACCCGCACATTTACTACTATGTGGGCCCGGACGGCGATATGCTGGTCAACCAGTACATCGGTCCGTACTATGTCAACGCAAACGGAGAGTGCTATTTCTGATAGAAAGGGCACTTAAGATACAATCAGAAGACAGTTCCGGACAGGCAGTCATGCGGTATGGCTGCCTGTTCATGATTTCAGCGGGGGAAAGACTATGACACCTGACAGAGAATGCTATCAGGAATATATTCCGGGGCGTCAGATCCAGGACGCCTTTGACCCGGAAAGAATACCGCTTCTGCAGATGCAGCACCTGCGGCAGCTGGATTTTCCGATTACCAGAAGAATATCCTATGAGCGGACGGTAGATGAGTTCCTGCTGCAGCTGGCGGTGAATGACGCGCTGCGGGGGCTCCGGTCCCACCGGGATATGGTGATACTCCTGAATGAGGAAGGAGCCCTGATCCGGGAAAACGGACAGTTTTCGCTGCTGTTCCCTCCCAATCCCGGGGAGCTTCTTACGCTGGCGGAGGACGCGCCGCTCTACCCGGTGTATATGCGGATTCTGGAGAAGGAAAAGGAGGGGAAGGTCTGCAGGATCGCGGTGCCGGAGAGATCCCTGCCGGCTCTGCTGGAAAATATTTCCCCTTTCGTTATCCTGGATGAATACTGCAAAAAGCAGCCGGGAGGGTACCTGGCGGTGGCCGAGAGGATTGTGTTCGAGGGACCGCAGGAGCTGTTCTCGAAGGTGCCGTTCTGCCGTTATGACAGGATGACGACCGTCGATAAGGATGAGATAGAGAATTACCACACCATCAAGGCCCTGTTTGACGATTACATCGCGCAGAGGGACATGAGCGAGGATATCACGGAGATGCAGCCGCTTTCCGTGGCGGTGTTCGGCCCGCCCGGTTCCGGCAAGTCTTTCGGCGTAAAGCAGATCGCGAAGAGCTGCGGGCGGTTCAGGACAACCACCCTCAACCTCTCCCAGTACAGCGACCCGGCGGACCTGTTCAGGGCCGTGCATGAAGTCCTGCAAGGAGACGGGGACTCGATACCGCTCATCTTTTTCGATGAATTTGATTCGGAGCTGGGGGGAATCCGCCGCGGGTGGATGAAGTATTTCCTGGCGCCGATGCAGGACGGGGAATATACCCTGGAAGGCCGCGTGTGGAAAACCGGGCCGGCGGTGTTTGTATTTGCCGGCGCGACGGCGTATTCCTTCCACTGCTTCCTTCCCCATGACGGGGAGGAGGAAGAGGCGTTCCGCGCGGTGAAGGGACCGGATTTCGTGAGCCGTCTGAAGGGCGTGCTGAATGTCAAAGGACCGAATCCTTCCGGCGATACGGACAGAAGCCACATTATCCGGAGGGCCATGCTGCTGCGCAGCCAGATTATCCTGCGATTCCCGGGCATCTGCCAGGGGGAGGGGAAGCTGGTCAACATCTCCCGCGGGCTCCTGTCGGCGCTTCTCACGGTTTCCGAGTACAGGCACGGTTCCCGCTCTGTGGAATTTATCCTCGGGATGAGCCGTCTTTCCGGCATTTCCAGGTTTACGCCGTCCTGCCTGCCGATGGACGAGCAGCTGGACATTCACCTGAACGTGCGGGATTTCCGCAGGAAGCTTGCGTTTGAGCAGATGATGGGCGATATGGTAAACCGCTATGCCCAGATTGCCCATGAGGCGTACCGGAAAGGCCGTCTGGAAGAGGCGAGACGGGAGGCCGGGGACGCCGGTATCCCGGCGTCGGTATTTGAGGAGCCGGAGATGGCTGACTGGAATGACCTGGACGAATTCTACAAAGAAGGACACCGTTCCCAGCTTCGATATCTCGGGGAAAAGCTCCAGTCCTACCATCTGGATATCGGCCTCCGCCCGATTCTGGAGGGGGCGGCGGACACCGTCACGGAGCTTTACGGCCCTATCCTGGAGGAGCTGGCGGAGATCGAGCATGAGAGATGGCTCAGGGACAAGAGGGCGGACGGATGGCGTCCCGGCCCGAAGAACGACGACCTGCGCCTGAGTCCGGAGATGGTTCCCTACGCGGAACTTGAACCGATGACGAAAGAGATGATACGGCGCTCCGTCCGGAACGTTCCGGAATACCTGAAAGAACTGGGGTATGAGCTGTACTGGAAGGCGTATCGGAAAAAGTAGGGATTCATGGCTGGAGACAGGTACTCAGTACCTGCGGAAAGGAAGAAGAATGAGAAAAAAGACAGTTTCCGGGATTCTTGCGGCTGTCACTCTGGCACTGGCCCTCTGCGGCACGGCGTGGGCTTCTCCCGGGGAGGATACGCCCGGCTGGAACCGGAAGGGGACAACCTGGTATTACTGTAATGACGACGGGAGCCTCCTGAAGGACACCGACACCCCGGACGGCTACCACACGGACGCCAAGGGGCGTTTTGCCGGCATGGCGCAGGGAGAGGGCCCCTTCCCCGTGCTTCTGGCGGAAGCCCGGGAGGAGGCGGAAGCGCAGGCCGCGGAGCGTCAGAGACTGTATGAAATTGCCCACCCGCAGGAAAAGCCCCAGCGCGGAATTATCACCCCGCCGCCGGAGAAGCTGGTTTATCAGAGCCTTTGGGAACGGGAG
>ONXW01000302.1 GCA_900321915.1 uncultured Eubacteriales bacterium | reverse complement strand
AACGGCGAGATCCGGCGCCTGGTGGATACCGACGAGGTGATGCGGAATGAGATAGAAGAGTATCTCCGCACGGAGGAATGCAAGGAACTCCTCAGCGGCGTCATCACTTCATGGCTTAAGCCCGTGGCGGAGGAGCTGGAGGAATATACCGTGCCCATCTGCATCCGGCACAATGTGCCCTACAGCGCCCTGAGCCTCGGATCCTACCTTTCCGCCTCCGATATCGACATCCAGGTGGACGCGAAAAACGTCTTTGCGGTGGAAGAGATCACATGGCTCATAGATTCCATTATCTCCGTGCTGGTAGGGCTTCTCTGCGGGGGAAGCGGCGTGGCCATGATCTCCAGCGGCCTGCCGGGAATCCTGGCCGGCATCATGCTGTCCCTGGCAGTCCTTGCCCTGGGGAAGGGGACCATGGAAAAGGCCCTTCTCAGGACGGATCTTCCGGGACCCATGCGGAAGCTTGTGCCGAAGAGGGCATTTGCCACAAGAATGGAAAATGTGAGCAGCGCGGTAAAGAGGAACCTTTACAAGAGCTTTGAGAATGAGAAAAATGAGGAGATCACCACCCGCATGGTGGATGAGACCTCCGCGCAGATTGAGCTGTGCCTGACAAAGATGGCGGAGATCGTGGAGATCCCGCTGGGATGAGGAACTGAGGAAAGAGAAAGGGAGAACAGAGAGTATTATGAAGAAAAACAGGATTGTACAGAGGATTATCCCGGGCGCCCTGGCGGCGGCCCTGGTGCTTGCGGCCTGCGGGAAAGCCCCGGAGCAGCAGCCTGCCGGGGGAGAGACCGCGGCACAGACCGCAGCCGCCCCGGCAGCAGGGGCGCAGACAGGATCCCAGGCCGCGGAGCCCGGACTTCTCCGCACAGCGGTCCTCTATGATATTTCCACCATGGATGTGGCAAAAACCACGGACAATTACATGATCCCCATGAACGTGTTTGACCGGCTGTTTGAGACCAGGCCGACGGAATCCGGGGCCGAGGTGGTAAAAAGCCTGTGCGACGACTACACGGTCAGCGGGGACGGGCTTACCTATGAATTTACGCTGAAGGAGGGGGTGGCATTTTCCAACGGAAGCGCCCTCACCGCCTCCGACGTGCAGTACAGCTTTGAGAGGCTCCTCCGGGAGGCCAAGGAGAACACGGATATCCCGCTGGAGGTTGTGGGCGGCGAGGCCCTGATGAAGGGGGAGGCTGATTCCCTGGAGGGCTTTTCTGTGACGGACGACACTCACTTTACGGTGACGCTCCAGGCCCCGAACGCCGGCTTCCTCGCGGAGCTCTCCGCGCCGGCCATGTCCATCGTGGACGCGGAGACGATGGCGGAGGTGAAGAATTTCGGCAGCGAGCCGGAGGACACCATCGGCAGCGGCCCCTACATTGTGACGGAGTGGGTGACAAATGACCACTATACCCTGGAGTACAATAAGAACTACTGGGGGGAGGAGCCGTCGGTAAAGAAGGTGCTGGTGAAGGTTATCCCGGATGCGGGAACCCAGGACCTGATGTTCAGGAACGGGGATCTGGACCTGATGGACCTGATCGCCCTGGACAGCGCCATTGTGAAATCCTCCTATGAGACAGCCTACGCGGACCGCCTCGTTTCCGCCCCGCGGGTGGGGGAGACGTATCTCGTCCTCAACCAGGAAAACCAGTACCTGAAGGATCCGGCAGTGCGAAGGGCCATCGGAACAGCCATTGACGTGGATACCATCATAAACAGCATCTACGGCGGCGCCGCCATCCGGGAGAACGGCATTATCCCCACGGGCATCTGGGGCCACAATGACAGCCTGGAAGGCTTCACCTACAGCCCGGACGAGGCCCGGAAAATCCTCACGGAAGCCGGATACAAGGACGGTGAGGTTACCTTTGAGCTGGCCCAGGACAATGCGGCCGACGGCAATACCAAGCTCGTGTACCAGGCCATCAGCCAGCAGCTGTCGAAGGCAGGCATCAAGGCCAATATCAAGAGCTATGACCACTCCGCGTGGCTGGACCTCAGGATTTCCGGAGCCATGGAATCCTTCGTGGCGCGCTGGGGAATGGATTACAACGACCCTGCAAACATCATGTACACCTTCTTCGGAACGGCGGAAAACACCGCCCAGCGAAGCCTGAACTATCCCGATAAGGAAGTGATGGCGAGAGTATCCGCCGCGCGGGCTATTGTGGATGACGACGCCCGCATGGAGGAATACCGGGAGCTGGAGAAGAAGATCATTTCCGAGGATGTGGCCTGGATCCCGCTGTATGAAGAGCAGCACCTGTTCTGCATGGGCGACAGGGTACAGAGCTTTACGCCCCAGTGGGCCGGCTTTACCGATTTCTACGCTTCGGATGTGGTTCTGAAATAACACGGGAGTTTTATGTTTCGATTATTGATAAAGCGGCTGCTGCAGGCAGCTGTCGTCCTTTTCGGCGTGGCGCTGATGATTTTTCTCATGCTGCAGGTTGTGCCCGGCAATCCCGTGACGACCCTGATGGGGGAGCACGCGGACCGGGCGGCCATCGCCCGCATGACGGCGGAGCTGGGACTGGACCAGCCGCTGCACATACAGTTTTTCAGGTATATCACGAATGCCCTCCGGGGAGATTTCGGGACCAGCTTTTCCCTGGGAAAGCCGGTCTCCGTGCTGATGGGGCGCGCCTTCGGGAATACCCTCAAGCTTTCGGCCCTGGCCGCCCTGTTCGCGTGGATTCTGGGAATTCTGTGCGGCATCATAGCGGCAGTGAAGAAGAACGGCCTTCTTGACCATCTGTTTATGGGGATGTCCCTTCTGGGCGTCTCCATGCCTGTTTTTATGGTGGCGATGATCCTGCAGTACATATTTGCCTATCACCTGCACCTGCTTCCCATCTCCGGCGCCGCGAGCCTGAAGAGCTTTATCCTGCCCGCCATCGCCCTGGGATGGAATTCTGCCGGGAGCGTGGCAAGGCTTGTGCGGTCGGATCTTCTGGAGATCCTGCAGGAGGATTATATTGACACGGCGCGGGCCAAGGGACTCACCCAGCTCAGCGTCCTTATTTTCCATGCCCTGCGGAATGCCCTCCTGCCGGTGGTGACCATGATGGCGCTCCAGTTTTCCAGTCTCCTCTCGGGGGCGGTGATCACGGAGACGGTATTTTCCATCAACGGGATCGGGCGCCTGGCGGTGCAGGCCATCTCGGGGCGCGATATCCCCCTCCTGGAGGGAACAGCCCTGTTCGCCACCGCGGTTGTGATTCTCGGGAACCTCGCGGCGGATTTCCTGTACGCCGTGCTTGACCCCAGGGTCGGAAAGGAGGCCTGAGGATGACCGGAGAGAAGATAGATCCGGGAATGAGCCGGGACAGCCTCATGCTGGAAAGCCAGATCGGCGAGAAAGAGACCTTCCGGGACAAACTGGCCCGCATGGTGCGGGAAAATAAGCTCGCGGCCATTTCCGCCGTTGTGATTCTCCTGTTTTTCCTGGCCGCCCTGTTTGCACCCCTCCTCACCCCATATGAGTACAGTGAAATGGATCTGATGAACCGGCTTTCAGCCCCTTCCGCGGCCCACCTGCTGGGAACCGACGAGGGGGGAAGGGATATCCTGACAAGGCTTCTGTACGGGTCCAGGGTATCGCTCCTGGCGGGAGTGCTTCCCACACTGCTCGGCATGGTGCTGGGAGCGTTCCTCGGGGTTGTGGCAGGCTTTTACGGCGGTATCCCCGACACGGTGATCATGCGCCTTGTGGACATTATGCTGGCGCTTCCGTCCATGCTCCTGGCCATGGTGATTATGTATACCCTGGGGGACGGCCTGTTTAATGTATTCCTGACCCTGGCCCTGGTCAGCTGGGCCAGCGTGGCCCGCATCGTCCGCTCGGAGACCCTGAAGATCCGGGAGAGCGAGTATGTGCAGGCGGCCCGCGTCATCGGCGTGTCCGGCTTCAAAACGATTCTCAGGCATATCCTGCCCAACTGCATCCCCACGCTGATTGTTCTTTTTACCCTGAATATCCCCTCGGCCATACTCACGGAGAGCAGCCTCAGCTTCCTGGGGCTGGGAGTCCAGGCGCCGGACGCCTCCTGGGGCCTGATGATCAATGCCGGAAGACAGTATCTCTATAACGCGCCCTGGCTCTGTTTTGTGCCGGGAGCGGCGATTATGGCGGTAGTTATGGCCTTCAATTTCCTCGGGGACGGGCTGCGGGATGTGCTGGATCCGCACCAGTCTGACGCGTAAGGAGCTGCCATGGAACAGAATACACTTGAAATAAAACATCTGAACGTTATCTTTCCCCACCCGAAGGGAACGGTACGCGCGGTCAATGATGTGTCCCTCACGGTTCCGGCGGGAAAAATTGTGGGCATCGTGGGAGAATCGGGCTGCGGCAAGAGCATGACGGCCCGCGCTGTCATGGGGCTGGTGAAGAAGCCGGGACAGGTTGCCGGCGGCAGCATTTTCCTCGATGGACGGGATATCACGGGCATCTCTGAGGCCGAGCGGTGCAAAATGCGCGGAAATGAGGTTTCCATGATTTTCCAGGAGCCCATGACGAGCCTGAACCCCGTGATCCGCGTGGGAAAGCAGGTGGAGGAGGCTCTGCGCGCCCACCGGCATGTGACCGCGGAGGAGGCGAAGAAACAGGGCCTTGCGATCTTTGAGGCCGTGGGAATCCCGGACGCGGAGAGGAGATACGGCTGTTATCCCCACCAGCTGTCGGGAGGCCTCCGGCAGAGGGTGCTGATCGCCATGGCCATGATCTGCCGGCCGAAGCTCCTGATTGCGGATGAGCCCACCACCGCCCTGGATGTGATGGTGGAGGCGCAGATTCTGCAGCTGATGAAAACTCTCTGCGGCGGGGGGACCAGCATCCTCATCATCAGCCACAACCTGGGCGTCATTGCCCAGATATGCGATTATGTCTATGTGATGTACGCGGGGCGCATCGTGGAGCAGGCGGATACCTTTGAACTGTTCGACCACCCCGCGCATCCCTATACCCGGGGGCTTCTGTCGGCGGTTTCCTCCCTTCGCGGCGGGGGCGCGGAGCTGCAGACGATCCCGGGCGTCGTGCCGAACATGCTGCACCTGCCGCAGGGCTGCAGCTTTTCTCTGCGCTGCGCGGAGTGCCTGGACAGGTGCGCGGACGAGATGCCGGAATTCCGGGAGATTTCTCCCGGCCATCTGGTGTGCTGCCACCTGGCCGCGGATCCTGAGGGAAGGGGGAATGAGGCTTGAGCGATGATATCCTGCTGGAGGCGAGAGGCCTCTGCAAGACCTTTCCCGCCGGGCACGGACGGACCATGCAGGCGGTGAAGGACGTCTCCCTGAAGATATACCGGGGCGAGACCCTGGGACTGGTGGGGGAGTCGGGCTGCGGGAAGTCCACCCTGGGACGCCTCCTGATACGGCTGATTGAGCCCACGGCGGGCGAGGTGTACCTGGGCGGGGCAAATGTCACCGGCCTGAAGGAAAAGGAGTTTCACAGTTACCGGCGGCAGTTCCAGCTGGTGTTCCAGGACCCTTACGCGTCCCTGAACCCCCGGATGACGATCCGGGATATCATCGCGGAGCCCCTGGTGACCTGGAAGGTCTGTCCCACAAAGGAAGCGGTGACGGACCGCGTCCTGGAGCTGATGGAGGAGGTGGGCGTGCCCGGGGAGTTCCTCAACCGGTACCCGCACCAGTTTTCCGGCGGACAGAGGCAGAGAATCAGCATTGCCCGCGCCATCGCCATGAACCCCGAGCTTATCGTCTGCGACGAGCCGGTGTCCGCCCTGGATGTCTCCATCCAGAACCAGATCCTGAACCTGCTGAACAGGCTGAAGAAGGAGCTGGGGCTCACCTACCTCTTTATCAGCCACGACCTGTCCGTGGTCCGGCATATTTCCGACCGGGTGTGCGTCATGTTCCTGGGCCGGATTTT
>ONXW01000280.1 GCA_900321915.1 uncultured Eubacteriales bacterium | reverse complement strand
CACATATACATACCGGTCGATCGTCTTGTCGCTTCTGCACTCGACCTTCATGGCTGCGACATAGCTGTCCAGCAAATCGTCCGCCATATTGTCGCTGCTCTGGAGCTCTCGCATCTCAAACATATCCAGCAGGCCGGTGCTTTCCTTCATCAGCCTGTCGATCTGATCCAGCGTCAGCGCATCGGACATTTTCTGCTTCAGCTGGCTAAGGAAACTCACTTTTGCATCTATCAATTTTGTCCTCTCCTTTCCGTTCGGATGTATACCAGGTATACCAAGATACCGAGTTTTCTATATAATCTATTTAATAAATCTTTTTCTTTATATTTTTGGTATACGTTGGTATACATAACCTATAAGTATTGATTTTCCTAAATTCTTATGTATACCGAGTGTATACTGACGTGTATACTGACGTATACTGACTCACCTCCAAAGCGCTGCAAAGTTGTCCTTCCGAAACGCCTTCTGCAAGCCCCATTTCGTTCTGATCGGTGACGGGCACTGGATCCATCCCGGAATGTTGGTAATGATCTGGGTGATCTCAATGCTGTCCTTCCGTGTCGGTTTACTCTCTTCCGGCTCGTTCAGTGCGTTGTGCCAGAGCTCGATCACGCTGACAGTGCTGTTGTTGGCCTTCTTCTGATCCTCCAGATACTGCTCGATCATGCCGATCCGCCAGTCGTCCTCCATCGCGGCCTCCTGGGCAGCCCGGATCTGTTCCAGCACTTCCTTCCGGGCGAACGCCTGCAGCTTTCCTTCCTTATAGAGATGTACTGCCTCCGCCCAGGCCTGCCGGATGTATTCCTTCACCTCTTTTTCGTGCTCGTACATTTTGTACGCGAAGCTCTGGACCTTCACCGGATAGAATCGCCGGTTACCGGTCTTGTCAGTCAAGAATTGAGGGTTGTTCGTAGTCCCTATGAACATACACCTCCGCGGGATCGTCTGGACGTGTTTCCCGTACGGTGGCCGGTAGCTGTCTTCCTGGCTGGTGATGTACGCTTTGACGGCCTCCGCCTCTTTTACGCGGGTCATCGCCATCAGCTCTGCGACCTCGCCGATCCAGACACCACGGATCGCCTCGATGCCCTCCTTTCCGCTGATGGTCTTGATCTCCCGGAAGTATTTGTCGTCCATGTTCAGCCAGCGCACCAGAGCGCTCTTGCCGCCGCCCTGCTTGCCGATCAGCACCACCATGTCGTCGAACTTGCACCCGGGCTTGTACGCCCGCCACACACCGCCGGCAAAGATCAGCCGGCTCACCTCTCTGTGATAGGCGTCGTCCGGGCATTTCGCCGCAAAGTGCAGGAACTGTCCGATCCGTTCCACGCCGTCCCATTCCAGACTCTCCAGTTTGTCGATCAGCGGGTTCACCTGGTGGTTGCTCATGAAAATCCGCAGCGCATCGTCCAGCATGTTGTTGTTGTACAGCCACATGGTTGATTGGAACCACTGCCTCAGGTAGCTGTCCATGCCGTCCGTCCACTCGTGCCACTTGCCGTCGTTCTCCAGGTATTCCTGTTTGCCGGTCATCACGTTCATCCGGAAGTGCCCGCCGTACTGTTCGTTCAGCACGCTCAGGAAGGCGTCGATCGTCGGCTTGATCTTCAGGCTCTGTTCCTTGGCGACTCTCTGAACCGCATCGGTCAATCTGATTTCGCTCTTCTCGCCCGGTTCCGCCATGCCATCACCGCCCTTTTCCCTTCCTGCGTTTTATCCTGCAGGTGTTCAATGTACCGGAGCGTTTCGGGTATCGTGTTCATCAGCGTCCACTCCTCCGCCGTCCGGTCCTGTGTTTGTTTGTCCTCAATGTCCCGAAGCCTGGCAAATCGCTGCCGGAACTGCTGCTCCAGGCTCTCATATAACGCGTCATAGTATGCGTCCAGTGCAGCCTTCACCTTGTCATACAGTTCCTGTTCATTCTTGCGCTTCCGCATGTCGAACAGGTTCGCCGTCTCCAGCAGCTGCAGGCCCAGCGCGTTGTCGATGGCCTTCACCGCCGTCACAAAGTCACAACCCTCGTGCTCCATTACGAAGTCGATCACACTGCCGCCACGGCCGCACCCGAAACAGTGCCAGCCGCTGTGTCGGCCGCCGGTCTTGTAGATCTGCAGGCTTGCGTTCTTATCCGCGTGGAACGGGCAGACCATCTTGCTGTGCTTTGCCTTGTATCCGTAAAGGCCCAGCACGGTCTCCATGTCCACAGTGTCCTTGATTACGCTCGCCGCGTTCTGGATGTCCATCAGCTCACCCCGCTGCCTTCTTCTGCTGGCTCAAGTCCATGAAGAAGTCCAGCAGCATCGTCGCCATGTGCATCGCGAAGGTCGTATTGTGCTCGTTGTACAGATCCCGGCACTCATCGCTCAGCTCCATCCAGTCCGCGACCGTCAGATCCTTACCATCGTACTTCGCCTTGATGTCATATCCGCGCTTCCAGATATCGTTATCTTCAGGCATTACTGTCCCCCCAGTATCTCTATGATCCGTTTACCGGTCTGCTGTTTCCCGCAGAACTGCCACTCGATGCCGTAGTGCGTTTCCATCGCCTTCATGATCTTGAACAGTCTCTCCCCGGACACAGCCAGCGGGCTGACTTTCAGCCTGGGGTTCTTCCATCTGATCACGTCTTCCAGCTCCCGGATCTGCGGGCTGTGTTCGATCAGTACAACCAGATGGCATCCGGCACGGTTGCATCGCTCGATCTCGCGGACAAAGCGGGCTCTCTGCTGCACACAGCAGACGGCTGTTTCGAGCAAATTCTGTTTCCGATCGATCACGGTCCCGGGCAGTTTCTCCGGGTCGGCGTAGTCCGCAAAGTTGAGCGCCCTGCGGACATACTCCACACCCTGCCTGTCGAACTCCGCCAGGATCTTCACAATCGCCCGCGGCTTTTCGCGGGTGTCCACGATAATCATCAGAACGGAAGCTCAGCCGGCGTCTCAACCATGACCGGCTCAGCTGTCGCGCCTTTGGCGGTGCCGGAATCGCTCTTCCCGCAGAAGTCGAAGGATTCCACGCTGATTCCCCAGTATGTCCGCTTCTGCCCGTCCTTCTCCGCCGTGTTGCTCTCCATTCGGCCCTCGATCAGGATCTCCCGGCCTTTGTTCATGTACTGGCTGATGGCAGCGCCGGTCTTGCCGAACGCCGTGCAGTCGAAGAAATCGGCCTCCTTCGGTTTGTCTTTCACCGGTCTGCGGTCCACCGCCACCGTGACCTTGCAGAACTCGTCTCCGCTTCCTCCGGTCTTCAGTTCCGGATCCCTGGTCAGTCTTCCCTTGATGATGATCT
>ONXW01000277.1 GCA_900321915.1 uncultured Eubacteriales bacterium | reverse complement strand
CCGGCCCAGAACCAGGTAAATGCCCCAGCTGACGATGCCGGTGAACCCGCACCATCCCCAGAACCTCCTGGGGGCCGCGAACAGGATGGAAAATCCCAGCGTGCCGATAAAAGCCATCAAAAGCTGCATCAGGATCTCACTCATATAAACCTCTCAGACAATCAGGCCCAGCCGCATGGACAGGCTGATGGCGATGCCTACGCCGACCGCCAGCGCCCCTGCCGTGAGCAGTGTGTCAATCAGCCGGATCATCCCGGACAGATAGTCATTTTCCATAAAATTCCGGAATGCGTTGGTCAGCGGGACGCCGGGCACCAGCGGGAAAATAGCCCCGATCATGACGCTGTCCAGGCTGTCCCCCCATCCCGCGCGGCACATGGCGCACACCAGGACCCCCACGAAGACCGCCGCCAGGGTGGTCCGCATGAGCTTTGATGGGATATGGTCCCGCAGCACCCACAGCACAAAAGCGTAGAGCAGGAGGCCCGCCGTAAAAGCCACGAAGGAATCCGCGACCGTCCCGTTAAACAGATAGCAGAAGCCGAGGCTTCCTATCCCGGCGCCGAACACCTGCACTCCGGGCAGGGGCATCGGGATCGCTTCTATCCGGTCCAGCTCCGTCACGATCTCCCCGGGACTGCACTTCCCCTCCGCGATCCGTCTGGAGAGCGTATTCAGCTCATCGACCCGGCTCAGCATGATGGGTGCCAGGGGCACCTGGAAAATGCTGCTGGAATAGTATTTGCCTTCCACGGTCGTAGTCGCAAAGATGCCGTTATTCAGGAGATAGACTTCAAAATCTTCGAGTCCGAGCGCCCCGGCCGCAATCCGCATCGTTTCCTTGGTGCGGAATATCTCTCCGCCGTTTACCAGCAGGTCCCGGCCGATACGGGTGACCAGGTCAAACCGCACTCTGTGCGGCATAGCATTCTTTTCCTCCAGATAGGATTGCTTCATCACAGTTTTATCAATTTGACTTTCTATTCTTCTTCCTGTATAGTTGTATGGTCACTGATTTTCAATCACCGGCAGGATGAAGCCTGCCGCATAAGGAGCCCTTTCATGGACCACAAAGCCAGCATCGGCGCCCGGGTCAAGGCCCTGCGCACCTCCAAAAAACTCACCCTGAAACAGCTGAGCGAGCTCTCGGGACTTTCCATCGGTTTCCTGTCCCAGCTGGAGCGCGGACTTTCCTCCATCGCCATAGACTCCCTCGCCAAACTGGCGGACATCCTGGACGTCAGCCTCTCCGCCTTTTTCGACACGGAGCAGCACACGGACATCTCTCCCGTATGCAGAAATTACGCGCTGCACGGGTCCCAGGTTGCCCCGCAGATTATCCAGTACCTTCCGAACGGCCAGGCTTCCGATTTTATCTGCCTGCCCCGCCTGTTTGACCTGATGCCGAACGATGAGGCCGACCTCAGGGATCTGGCCATGAACCAGCATGAAGGGGAGGAATATATCTACGTCATCGAGGGAATCCTTACGGTTTACCTGAATGGCAGCAAGTATTCCCTGAATCCCGGCGACAGCGTCCAGATCCACTCGGATCATCCCCACGCCTGGGTGAATGAGACCAACCGGGTTGTCCGCATCCTGGTTATCAACGCCCCGAATCCCTTCAGCCAGGGAGCCGGCCTGGTACTGTAACACAGTTTACCATTTTTACTGATGAATAACAAGCGGCCCGGAGCCATGACGGCTCCGGGCCTTTCTGCATACCTTTCAAGCCCCGCTTGCGGGACTTGCGCGTTACTCTTCGCTGTAGAACAGGCGGTTCACCGCGCTGAAAATACCGCGGAAGGATGCCCTGGTAATATTCGAGCTGATGCCGACGCCGTAGGTGGCTTTTCCTGTCTTCTGGTCCATCAGGTGGATATAAGAAGCAGCCTGCGCCTCGGAACCTGTTGTCAGGGCGTGCTCGCTGTAGTCCAGCACCTTGATCTGGATTCCCAGCGATTTCTCCACAGCGCGCTTTACAGCGTCGATAGGTCCGTTTCCGGTTCCCTCCACCGTCCTCTCACCGCCGTGATCGGTAAATGTCAGGGTTGCGACGGTCATGAACGCGCCGCCCTCGTATTCCTTGTCTACAATCTGGCATTTTCTGAAGTGGATAGGTTCCTTCCGGTCGACATAGTGGGTCTTGAATTCCTGCATGATCTGCTGCGGGGCAACCTCACCCTGCCGCTCGGCATCCGCCTGGATGATATCCGCAAATTCCTTGTGCATGCCCTTCGGAAGCTTGAATCCGTAGTAGGTATCCATGACGAAGGCGACGCCGCCCTTGCCGGACTGGCTGTTGATGCGGACGACAGGCTCGTACTTTCTGCCGATGTCGCTGGGGTCGATGGGCAGGTACGGCACCTCCCAGATGCCGTCATTTCTCTGCGCAAGGGCCGCCGTGCCTTTGCTGATGGCATCCTGGTGCGAACCGGAAAATGCGGTAAAGACCAGTTTGCCCGCATAGGGCTTCCGGTCATCCACCGGCATCTTCGTGCAGCGCTCGCAGACTTCCACGATGTGGTTGATATCGCTGATCTCCAGCTTCGGGTCAATTCCCTGGGAGAACATGTTGTAGGCGAGATTCAGGATGTCTACATTTCCCGTCCTCTCCCCGTTGCCGAGAAGGGTTCCTTCCACACGCTCCGCGCCGGCAAGCATCGCGAGCTCGGTGGCCGCAATGCCGGTGCCGCGGTCATTGTGCGGGTGCACGCTGAGGATAATGCTCTCGCGGTCTTTGAAATGGCGGTCCATCCACTCAATCTGGTCTGCATACACATTCGGCGTCGTCATCTCCACCGTGGCGGGAAGATTGATGATAATCTTGTTTTCAGGCGTAGCGCCCCACTCTTCCTGGACTGCCTCACAGACTTCCAGGGCGTACTCAAGCTCCGTCCCGGTAAAGCTCTCCGGCGAATACTCCAGGATAACCTTGCCGCTGTAATCCGCCATGTATTTCTGAACCATCCGGACGCCGTCGATGGCGATCTGCTTGACTTCCTGCTTTCCCGCGTGGAAAACAACTTCTCTCTGCAGTGTGGAGGTGGAATTGTAAATGTGCACGATCGCCTTCGGTATTCCCTGGATCGCCTCAAAGGTACGCTTAATCAGGTGTTCACGGCACTGTGTCAGAACCTGGACCGTGACATCCGCCGGAATCATCTTTCTGTCAACCAGGACACGGAGAAAGTCATACTCAATCTGGGAAGCCGCCGGAAATCCAATCTCGATCTCCTTAAATCCCATCTTGACCAGCATGTTGAACATCTCGATCTTCTCTTCTACTACCATCGGCTCCACCAGCGCCTGGTTGCCGTCGCGCAGGTCCACGCTGCACCAGATGGGCGCTTTCCGGATCTCCCTGTTCGGCCACTGGCGCTCCGGGTAGTCCACGACCGGTACTCTCTTGTACTTTCTGTAGTTCATCATTTTCCTTTTTCCTCCTGGTTGTATTTGCTGCTCAAATGAGTCTGTGTGCTCGAAGTCCGCACTGAAGACCTTCTCAAAAAGAAAAGTCCCTGCAGCCCTCCGGCTGCAGAGACGAAAAAAATCCGCGGTACCACTCTGCTTGCTGATGCTATCAGCCACTCATTTCCGTCGGGGCACTGCCCTTAACGGCTTTCATCTGTAACGGGATTTCCCGGCCGCTCCTATGCACTCGTCTCCGAGATTTGAGATTGGCAGCTCCGAGGGGAGATCGATCCGGTTCCGCCTGCTGCCTCACACCATCCGGCAGCTCTCTGAAAGGTATTCCCGTGCGATATGTCCTCATCAACGCTTTATTTTCTAAATTTATATCACGATATCCACCGGATTGTCAATCACTAATTCCCGCGCCGGGACAAAAAAAGAGATGCGGTACGTCCCCGCATCTCTCTTTTTTATAATCAGGTATTTGATTCAGTGTACTCCCGTACACAAAACGGATTAGCCGACAAGCTTTGCGACATTCATCTTCACGCCCGGGCCCATGGTGGTAGCCAGGGTTACGCTCTTGATGTATGCGCCCTTGAGGGAACTCGGTTTTGCTCTGAGAAGTGCATTGATCAGCGTCTGGAAGTTGTCCGCCAACTGCTCCTCTGTAAAGGAAGCCTTTCCTACTGGCACGTGAATGATATTGGATTTGTCAAGTCTGTATTCTACTTTACCTGCTTTGATCTCCTGGACAGCCTTTGCAACGTCCATGGTAACTGTTCCGGCCTTCGGGTTCGGCATTAAGCCCTTCGGTCCGAGGATACGGCCGAGACGTCCGACAACACCCATCATGTTCGGTGTAGCGACGACAACGTCGAAATCAAGCCATCCCTCGTTCTGGATCTTCGGAATCAGTTCCTCAGCGCCTACATAATCAGCGCCTGCTGCCTGTGCCTCGTCT
>ONXW01000275.1 GCA_900321915.1 uncultured Eubacteriales bacterium | reverse complement strand
GGCCCTGTCCCTCGTTCCCATCTCCGCGTACAACGGGGAAAGGGGGCCTGTCCGGCACAAATATTTCTATTACGCGTTCTATCCGGCCCATCTGCTCCTGCTGTACGCGCTGATCCGGATATGCCTTTCCTCCGGATGAACCGTCCTTTCCGCCATCCGTTCCGTCAGAACCTCTCAGCGTCCTCCGCCGGTTTTTCTTCCGGTTCCTCCGCCGGCTCTTCGGCCGGTATTTCTCCGGGTTCCTCCGCCGGCTCTGCTTCCGGCTCTTCCGCCGGTTTTTCCACATCCGAAGTTACCATGTGGGCAAGCTTCCCTATGGTCCCCATCCGGCTGGTATCCACGCGTGTGATGGCGGGAGATATATCCTCCGGTTCCGCGGGCGCCTCTCCTGCGGCAGTTTCAGGCCTGCGCTCCTCCGCTTCTCTCTCGGCCTCTTCGGCCCGGGCCTTCTCCGCCGCCTCCTTCTCCGTGGGATAGTTTTCCGGATGCGCCGCGGCGTCCTCTATCTTTTCCTGCAGGAAACGGACAAATTCATCCTTATCGGCCTCATCGGCGAAAGCGGATTTGGCGACGAACTGCCATGCCTTCAGGGTCCTGAGAAGGATAAGCTGCGGGGTCTCCCTGATCTCAAAGATCTCCTTGTAACTGAAGGATGTATGCTGCTCCCCCGACGCGGTCTGCGCGTCAATGCGGAGCGAACTCTCATTGGCCGTCAGGTGGACGGTCGGGAATTCATCCCGCATCTTCAGGCGTTCCAGTCCGCTTCTCTTCCAGATCAGCTTTTCCTGGTGCTTCTGGCTCATCCCCACAAGCAGGATTCCCCCGGCTATCAGGACAATCGCGATGTTCGGCAGAAGCTTGCTGAAGTCTCCCTGCGATGCCCGGATTCCCCCGCTCATCACGAAAATGGTGAGCGCGAGAAACAGGCCTATGGCCATGATTTTCCTGTTGTTCCTGGGGTTCTCGGACAGGCTCCAGTGTATCCAGTCCCGGTAGTCCTCCTCCGAAAGGCGGTAGTCCAGTTCTCTCTGCATTGTCATTTCCTCCTTTATTCCCGGCCGCATCCTCCGGCCGGCTTTATCTTCCCCCCGCGTACGGGAGATATTCAGTTTCCCACACCCACACATATCGTGAACACGTAAACCTCTTCCACGCCGGCCCTGAGCAGGACCCTCGTGCAGGCTTCCGCGGTTGCCCCCGTGGTATAGATGTCATCCGCCAGGATGACCCGGCGCATCCGGTCCGGCGCATCCTGCGCCGCGGCAAACGCCTGCTCCAGGTTTTTCAGCCGCTCCGCGGGGCCGAGTATTTTCTGCGGGGCTGTCTTCCGGTTCCGGAAAAGGAAGTCGCTCTCGACCGGGATGTCCAGCGCTCTTCCGACCTTTTCCGCCAGGATCTGTGCCTGGTTGAACCCCCTCTTTCTTAGCCGCGCCGGGTGCACCGGCACGGGGATAATACAGTCCGCGTCCAGGCTTTTAAGCTGCCTTCCCAGGACGCGCACAGCCTCATCCGCGTAGAAATCCAGGTATTCCCTCCGGTTTTTATACTTGACCGCCGACAGGGATGCGGAAGCCGTCCCTGTATAATTCAGCAGGGAAAAGGCGCGGACGAAACTCCTCCTGTGCCGCTCACAGTCATGGCAGTATTCCCGCTGCGGGTCGCTTAACTCTTTCCCGCACTTCATGCAGACCGGTTCCCTGACATAAGAGAGAAGGCTTCTGCATTCCGGGCAGATAAGCTCCCCCTTCGGCATCACGATACTGTCACAGACCGGGCACCGTCTCGGAAAAAGAAGCCCCTGGAGATCCTCCGCCAGGTTCCGGAAGCCCGCTTCCCCCGTATACCTCCTGAATGCGTTCGCAGAGCCCGGAGTATCGCTTTCTCTCCATTGCATTCTGTACCATCTCCTCAAATGTATCCGGAATACCCACCAGGCACACACAGGTCCTGGCCCTGGTGACCGCCGTGTACAGCAGGTTCCTGGTCATCAGGATCTTCGGGCCTGACAGGACCGGAACCACCACCGCGGGATACTCGCTTCCCTGGGACTTATGGATGGTCACCGCATAGGCAAGCTCCAGCTCCTCCAGGTCGCTGAAGCTGTATTCCACCCTCCGCCCCTCGTCAAAGACCACCGTCACGGTCTCGGCAAAGGTGCTGATCTCCTCAATTCTCCCGGAGTCCCCGTTGAAAACGCCGGTGCCCCGTTCGCCCGGGATCCCGTATCCCCGCTCCGTGCGCCATTCCAGCCGGTAGTTGTTCCGTATCTGCATGACCTTGTCGCCTTCCCGGAAGATGACGGAACCCACGGTCTTTTCCTTCTTCTCAGGAGAAGGCGGGTTCAGGTACTCCTGCAGGATGGTGTTGAGGCGCTCCACGCCGAGGGCTCCCTTCCGCATCGGCGTAAGTATCTGTATCTCTTCCGTCCTGGCATTGACATAGGGCGGGAGCTTTTTCTGCACCAGGGTCAGGATGCAGCTGATAATCGAGTTTGCATCCCCGCGCCGGATAAACAGGAAATCCCTGCTCGGCTTTGCCAGGTCCACCATCTGCCCGTCATTGATCCTGTGGGCGTTGACGATGATGTCGCTCCTGGCCGCCTGCCGGAAAATGTGGGAGAGCCTGACCACCGGGAAATGTCCCGAGCGGATAATGTCCCGCAGGACATTTCCGGGGCCGACGCTCGGCAGCTGGTCCACATCGCCCACCAGGATGAGCCTGGTGCCGATACTGACCGCTTTCAGCAGCGCGTGCATCAGCTGCAGGTCCACCATGGACATCTCATCGATAATGACCACATCCGCCTCCAGCGGATTGTCCTCATTGCGCTCAAACCGCAGCACCGGGTCCTGCACGGCAGCCCGGTCGCTGTCATTGTCCCGCGGCATCCCGTTGATCTCCAGGAGCCGGTGGATGGTTTTTGCCTCGTGCCCCGTGGCCTCTGTCATGCGCTTGGCCGCGCGTCCGGTCGGCGCGGCCAGGAGCACCGTCATCTGCCCCTGTTCAAAGTAGCGGATAATGGTGTTGATCACTGTCGTCTTTCCGGTTCCGGGCCCGCCGGTGATCACGAGGAGTCCGCGGTTGACCGCCTGCACCACCGCCGCAACCTGCTGTCCGTCAAGCTCAATATCGCCTTTCCGGTGAATCCTCTCCAGGTTCCTGCGGATGTTCTGTTCCGGCTCATTTCCCCGGATATTCAGGTCATGAAGCATCATCGCCGTGTTGTTTTCCATGTAGTAAAACCGGGAAGCATAGATCATCCTCGGGTCCCGGCCCTTCACCATGATCCGCTTCTCGATCTGCATGTCCGTGAGCAGGGAGGCGATGCGCTCCCTGTCCAGTCCCAGGAGCCCGGAGGCCCCGTCAAGGAGTTCCTCCTCCGGCAGGCAGGTATGTCCCTCCCCCGCGGCCTGCATCAGCGTGTAGAGGATCCCGCTGCGGATGCGGAAGTCCGAATCCACCGCGATGCCGGCCTTCGACGCTATCTCGTCCGCCATACGGAACCCGATCCCGTGGATATCGTCCGCCAGCTTGTAGGGATTCTTCTTCAGCACGGAATAGACCGCCGGCCCGTATTCCTTATAGATCCTCACCGCCAGGTTCACGGAAATACCGTATTCCTGCAGGAACATCATGGCCTGGCGCCGGTCCCGGTTCTCTTCCATCTGGTCGGCGATGGCCATCGCCATGCGCTCGCTGATACCCTTGACTTCCGCCAGCCGTTCCGGCTCCTCCTCCATGATCCGGAAGGTGTCTTTCTTGAACTTTTTGACAATCCGCTTCGCCAGTGCCGCCCCGATGCCTTTCACCGCGCCGGAGGCGAGGTAACGCTCTACGGACACCGCGTCGTCGGGCGCCAGCAGCTCGTAGGATTCCACGGCAATCTGGTCCCCGTAGACAGGGTGTACCGTCTCCCGCCCGGACGCCCGGATGAGCTCTCCCTCCGAAATTACGGAAAAAGTGCCCACCAGCGTGTATTCTTCGCCGTCATCCGCGCCGGAAACGCTCAGGATGGTGTATCCGTTATCATCATTCCGGTATTTTATTCTCTCGACATACCCTTTTACTGTCGCCATCAGCGAATGTTCATCTCCATATACTTTCCCGTGCCGATACAGACTGCCGTCAGCGGGTCGTCTGCCAGGAGCACGTCTGTCCCCGTCATCTCCTTCACCAGGTCATCCAGCCCGAAGATGAGGGATCCGCCGCCGCTCAGGACAATCCCCCGCTCTTTTATGCCCGAAACCAGCTCCGGGGGCGTTCTCTCCAGGACATCCCGTATCCCGTCGATGATCCGAAGCGCCGGCTCCCTGAGCGCTTCCGCCGTCTCCTCAGAGGTAATCACCACGGTTTTCGGAAGTCCGGTGACAAGGTTCCTCCCCCGCACTTCCATGGTCAGCGTCTCCGGCCGCGCGGTCAGGGTTCCTATATTGATTTTTATCTCCTCCGCGGTCCGCTCCCCGATCAGGAGATTGTGGTTCTTTTTCATGTAGCGGACCAGCGCTGTGTCAAAATCATCTCCCGCCGTGTCGACGGAGGCGCTCACCACCGCGGCATTCCGGGAGAGCACGGCGATATCCGTGGTTCCCCCGCCGATGTCCGCCGCCATGTTGCCGACGGGCCTGGAGATATCAACCCCCGCCCCCAGGGCCGCCGCCAGCGCTTCCTCCACCAGGGTGACTTCGCGGGCTCCCGCGCCGTAAGCCGCATTCTCGAACGCCCTGCGGTCTTCCTCATCCGCCCCGGCGGGAACACAGACGCACACCCGCGGTTTCCGGAGAGTGGGCCTGCCTATCGCCTTCTCAATAAAATACCGGATCATCTTCTCCGTGACGGCATAGTCGGCGATAAGTCCCCGCTCCAGGGGCCGGACCCCCTCAATGTTCTCCGGGGTCCTCCCCAGCATCAGGCGGGCTTCCTCCCCGACGGCCATGATTTTCTGCGTCATCCGGTCCACCGCGGCCACGGAGGGTTCCTTCAGGACTACCCCCCTGCCCCTGATGTAGATGAGGACGCTCGTTGTTCCCAAATCTATTCCAATATCATACGATGTCAGCATAAATCAGCTTCCTTCCGCACTGCAGTCCAATCCGGTTTTCCCACGGAACTCACGCACAATTATACCCAAATATGAAGCTGTTTTAAAGGAAAAATGCTTTTTTTCTTATCTTTAGCACCATTCTTTAATAGAGTTTAGACTTTTTTTATGACGCGCACACATTTCGGTCACATTTGTTTTTTATACTAATACCAGATTACTTGATAAGGTAATCGAAGCGAAAAAAGCTTTTTCATACTC
>ONXW01000272.1 GCA_900321915.1 uncultured Eubacteriales bacterium | reverse complement strand
AGGAAAACCTACCTGGCGCTTGCGGAAGGAATATTTCCCGAAAAAACAGGCGTGATAGACCTGCCTCTGGAGCGGGTCCCCGGGGTGTTCCTCCTCCGCAGGACGGCACCCGGGGGAAAGCCTGCAAAAACCTTCTATGAGGTTATCCGGGAACAGGAAGGCCGGACCCTGGTACGCTGCAGGCTGGAGCACGGGAGAACCCACCAGATCCGCGTCCACATGGCGTCCGCCGGTCACCCGCTGGCCGGCGACAGGCTGTACGGGCCCGGCGGGGCCGCGGAGGTGTATAACAGGACGGGAAACCCGGAGGATGTGAAGCGGCAGAATGACGCGTCCCGGGGCGGCGAATCGCTGGGACTCTGCGCTTACCGGCTGACATTCCGGCATCCGTACACAGGGAAATGGATCGACCTCACAGCGGATCTTCCGGACTGGGCGGAACTTGGGAAATAAAAACAGAACATGTGTTTGATTTTGTTTGTCAATTGTGATAAAATCGTAAGCAGGCAGGCTTTGACGCGGCCTGCTTTTTACGTTATGATATGAGCGGAAAAGTAACAGAAACGGAGGATACTTCATGGCATCTGCGAAATACGATGCAGACAGCATAACCGTCCTGGAGGGCCTTGAGGCCGTGCGGAGACGGCCGGGCATGTATATCGGCAGCCTGGGAAGCCGCGGCCTGAACCACCTGATTTACGAGATAGTGGACAACTCGGTGGACGAGCACCTCGCGGGAGAGTGCTCCCGCATCTGGGTGACGCTGGAGGCGGACGGTTCCTGCACTGTGAAGGACAACGGGCGGGGCATCCCCGTGGAGATGCACAAAAAGGGAGTCTCGGCGGAGCGCGTGGTTCTGTCCACGCTTCACGCGGGGGGAAAGTTTGATCACGATTCCTACAAGACCAGCGGCGGTCTCCACGGTGTGGGCTCGTCGGTGGTCAATGCTTTGTCTTCCCGCCTGGATATCACCATCTGCCGCGGCGGGCTGATCTACCATGACGCGTATGAGAAGGGCGTGCCCACCGTAAAGCTGGAAAAAGGCCTGCTCCCCGTCATCGGAAAGACGAGGGACCGCGGGACTACCATCAACTTCCTGCCGGACAGCACCATTTTTGAAAAGACTTATTTTAAGGCGGAGTGGCTCAAGAGCCGCCTGCATGAGATAGCATACCTGAACCCGAAGCTCACCATCATTTTCCAGAACAGGCGGAAGAATGAGGAAGAGAAGATTGAATACCAGGAACCGGGCGGCATCACCGCTTATGTGGAAGAGATAAGCAAAGGCAAGGAGGCGGTGAGCCCGCCGGTCTCTTTCCGCGGTGAGAGCGAAGGCATCGAGGTGGAAGGCGTCGTCCGCTTTGTGAACGAGTTTGAGGAGAACATCCTGGGATTCTGCAACAATATCGCCACCGCGGAGGGCGGCACCCACCTGGTGGGCTTCAAGACCAGGTTCACCCAGCTGATCAACACCTACGCCAGGGAGATCGGTATCCTGAAGGAAAAGGATGCCAATTTTACCGGCGCGGATACGAGAAACGGGATGATCGCCGTGATCGCGGTGCGCCACCCGGACCCGGTGTTTGAGGGCCAGACCAAGACGAAGCTGGCCAGTGCCGACGCCTCCAGGGCGGTTGCCTCGGTGACCGGGGATGAGCTGACCCTGTTTTTTGACAGGAACCTGGAGATCCTCAAGAATATTATCAGCTGCGCGGAGTCCTCGGCGAAGATCCGGAAGAGCGCGGAAAAAGCCAAAACCAATATGCTCACCAGGCCGAAGTTCTCCTTCGACAGCAACGGGAAGCTCGCCAACTGCGAGAGCAGGGATGCTTCCAGATGCGAGATCTTCATCGTGGAGGGAGATTCGGCAGGCGGCTCCGCCAAGATGGGGCGGAACCGGCAGTTCCAGGCCATCCTTCCCATCCGGGGAAAGATCCTGAACGTGGAGAAGGCTTCCATGGACAAGGTCCTGGCAAACGCGGAGATCAAGACCATGATCAACGCCTTCGGCTGCGGTTTCTCCGAGGGCTACGGCAATGATTTCGATATCACAAAGCTGCGCTACGACAAGATTGTGCTGATGACGGACGCGGACGTGGACGGAAGCCATATTGATACCCTGCTCCTCACTTTCCTGTACCGGTTCATGCCTGACCTGATACGGGAGGGGCACGTGTATATCGCCATGCCGCCGCTGTACCGGGTGGTCCCGAAAAAGGGAGAGGGACACTACCTCTATGACGACGCGGCGCTGGAACAGTACCGCAGGGAACACAAGGGTGATTTCACGCTCCAGCGGTTTAAAGGCCTGGGCGAGATGGATCCGGACCAGCTGTGGGAAACCACGCTGAACCCGGAGAACCGGGTGCTCAAGCGCGTGGAGATTGAGGACGGCAGGATGGCGTCCGAGGTGACGGAGATGCTGATGGGAAGCGACGTGCCGCCGCGCAGGAATTTTATCCACGACCATGCGGACGAAGCGGAGATCGACGCTTAACTGGGCGTTTCTTTGATACGAGGAAGATATGGCAGAGAAAATCATCACAACGGAATATTCGGAGGAGATGCAGAGAAGCTACCTGAATTATTCCATGAGCGTTATCACGGCCCGGGCGATCCCTGACGCGCGGGACGGCCTGAAGCCGGTGCAGCGCCGGGTCCTGTACGACATGGACCGGCTGCGCCTGGACTATGACAAGCCCCACAGGAAGTCGGCGCGTATCGTCGGGGATACCATGGGTAAATACCACCCCCACGGCGACAGCTCTATCTATGAAACCCTGGTGGTGATGTCCCAGGAATTCAAGAAGGGGATGGCCCTGGTGGACGGACACGGCAATTTCGGATCCATCGAGGGGGACGGGGCCGCCGCCATGCGATACACCGAGGCGAGGCTTAAAAAGTTCACCCAGGACGTCTACCTGAAGGATCTGGACAAAACCGTGCGTTTTGTCCCCAACTATGACGAGACTGAGACAGAGCCGGAGGTACTGCCGGTCCGCGTGCCGAACCTGCTGATCAACGGGTCGGAGGGCATCGCGGTCGGCATGAGCACCAGCATTCCCACCCACAACCTGGGCGAGGTGATTGACACGGCCCTGGCCTTTATTGACAACCAGCTGCTGACGGCGGGAGAGCTTCTTCATACGCTGCACGGGCCGGATTTCCCCACGGGGGGAATCGTGGCCAACAGGAGCGAGCTGGAGGAGATCTACGCGACGGGCAGCGGGAAGCTCCGGCTGCGGGCGAAGATGGTGCTGGAGGAAGGAAAGCGGAAGACGGACAAGGACCGCCTGGTGATCACCGAGATCCCCTACACCATGATCGGCGCGGGCATCAACAAATGCCTGCAGGATATCGGCGACCTGGCGGAGGCGAGGCTCCTGCCGGAGGTCACCGACATCTCCAACCAGTCAAACAAGGAAGGAATCCGAATCGTCCTGGAGCTGAAAAAGGGCGCGGACGTCGAAAAGATTAAAAATATCCTCTACAGGAAGACGAAGCTGGAAGACACCTTCGGCGTCAACATGCTGGCCATCTCGGGCGGGCGGCCGGAGACCATGACGCTGCCCTCGATTCTCCGCAGCTGGCTGGATTTCCAGTACGAGAACAATACGAGGAAGTATAAGATCCTCCTGGAGAAGGAACAGGAGAATAAGGAAGTCAAGGAAGGCCTCATCCGCGCGGTGGACTGCATTGACCTGATCATCGCCGTGCTCCGCGGGGCGAAGGGCCTGAAGGAGGCGAAGGCGTGCCTGACCGCCGGGGATACGAAGGGAATCACCTTCAAGGACCCGGTCCTGGAGAAGGAGGCCCGGGGCTTCCACTTCACGGAGCGCCAGGCGGACGCCATCCTCCAGATGCGCCTGTACCGCCTGATAGGCCTGGAGCTTATCGCGCTGCAGAAGGAGTACCTGGAGTCCCTGCAGAAGATCCGGAAGTACAGCCGGATCCTGAAAAACCGCAGCTCCATGGACGATGTGATCCGGGAGGACCTGCTGGCCATCAGAAAGGAATTCGCCGTGCCGCGGCGGACGGAGCTCATGGATGCCTCCGAGACGGTCTATGTGGAGGAAGCCCCCGCCGAGAGGAGCGCGGTATTTGCGCTGGACCGCTTCGGCTACGCGAAGCTCCTGGACCCGGCCGTCTATGAGAAGAACCGGGAGACGGTGGATACGGAGCACGTGTGGGTGATCCCCTGCACCACGGCGGAAAAGATCGCCGTCATCACCGACGCCGGGATCCTGCACCAGGTGAAAGCCTCCGACATCCCCTCCGGAAAGCCGAAGGATAAAGGCACGCCCATCGACAACCTGTGCCGCATGGACGGCATGAAGGAGCGGCCCGTCTTTGTGGAAAATGCTTCCGTCCTGACTGCGCAGAAGCTCCTGTTTGTCACGCGGCAGGCGATGGTGAAGATTGTTCCGGGGGAGGAATTTGTCACCAACAACCGCATGGTCGCGGCGACGAAGCTCGGCGACGGGGATGCCCTGCTGAGCGTCCGGCCCGTGGCGGAGATGGATGAACTGGTTCTCCAGACAAAGGGCGGGATGTTCCTGCGGTTTGCCCTGGAGGAGGTTTCCGAGCTGAAGAAAGCGTCCCGGGGCGTCCGGGGCATGAAGCTCGGGAAGGATGACGAGGTCATCGGCGCATGGCTCCTTACCAGGGGCGCGGAGCGGGTCGTCACCTGGAAGGAGAAAGAGATACATTTAAGCCGCCTGAAGCTTGCGAAGCGCGACGGCAAAGGAACCAAAGTGAGGCTTTGATGCCGGAAGGAGGGATTTCCATGGCTGACAGTGAGAAAAAGAAGATACCGACCCCCCATATCGGTGCGGGAGAGGGAGAGATCGCGGAGACCATTCTTTTGCCGGGCGACCCGCTGCGGGCAAAGTTTATCGCGGAAACATTTTTCAGTGACGTAAAACAGTTTAATTCCACCCGCAATATGTTCGGCTACACCGGATACGCGGGCGGAAAGCGGATTTCCGTCATGGGTACCGGCATGGGATGCCCTTCCATGGGAATCTATTCCTATGAGCTTATCCACTTTTACGGGTGCAAAAATCTCATCCGCATCGGGACCGCGGGCGCCATGGTGCCCTCCGTCCATATCCGCGACCTGGTCTTCGGCATGGGGGCCTGCAGCACCTCCAACTACCAGAGGCTGTTCGGGCTTCCGGGGGATTACTCCATGATCGCGAGCTTTGACCTGCTCCGGAAGGGCGTGGAAGCGGCGGAGAAGAGGAATCTCACGTACCATGTGGGCAACATCCTGAGTTCAGATATGTTCTACAACCCGGAGATGCCCCAGGCAGGGCTTTCCTGGGACAGGATGGGGGTCCTGGCGGTGGAGATGGAGTCTGCCGCCCTGTACAGCAACGCGGCTTACGGCGGCGCGAATGCCCTGACGATACTGACCATCTCAGACTCCCTGGTGACCGGTGAGGCCACCACTGCGGAGGAGCGGCAGAAGAGCTTTACCGGAATGATGGAGGTTGCGCTGGATGTGGCGGCGTCCCTGTAAGAGATTTTTGTTACTTATTGCCGTTGATTTTTGCGCCGATTTGGTATAGTATTTGTTCAATTATACTATGCTTGGAAGAAGAGGTGAGGAAGACATGAAACTGGAGAAAAAACTTCGCGTCGGCATCCTCGGCGCAACAGGCATGGTCGGACAGCGATTTGTGACGCTTCTCGCAGACCATCCCTGGTATGAGATTACCGTCCTTGCGGCGAGCCCGCGCTCTGCAGGCAAGACCTATGAGGAAGCAGTCGGGCCCCGCTGGAAGATGACGGAACCGATGCCCGAAACCGTTAAAAAGATGACCATAGTCGACCTGAACCGCCCGGAGGACGTGGTGGACAAGGTAGATTTCGTCTTCAGCGCAGTTGACATGTCCAAGGATGAGATCCGCCGGATTGAGGAGCTGTACGCAAAGACCGAGACCCCGGTGGTGTCCAACAACAGCGCGCACCGCTGGACCCCGGATGTTCCCATGGTGATCCCGGAGATCAACGCGGATCACTTTGATATCATCGAAGCCCAGAAGAAGCGCCTCGGCACAACCCGCGGATTTATCGCGGTCAAGCCAAACTGCTCCATCCAGGGCTATACCCCCGCCTTCGCCGCATGGAAGGAATTCGAGCCCTATGAGGCGGTAGTCTGCACCTACCAGGCGATCTCCGGCGCCGGCAAGCGCTTCGAGGACTGGCCGGAGATGGTGGAAAACATCATCCCGTTTATTTCCGGCGAGGAGGAGAAGAGCGAGCAGGAGCCGCTGAAGATCTTCGGGCACATTGAGAACGGAGAGATTGTAAAGGCAAGCGAGCCTGTCATCACCAGCCAGTGCATCCGCGTGCCGATCCCGGACGGCCACACTGCAGCCGTGTTTGTACGGTTCCGCAAGAAAGCCACGAAAGAGCAGCTGATCGAGAAGCTGAAAAACTTCCGCGGCCTGCCCCAGGAGCTGGAGCTTCCGCACGCGCCGAAGCAGTTCATCCAGTACCGTGAGGAGCCGGACCGCCCGCAGGTCCGCCTGGATGTGGACTACGAGGGCGGCATGGGCGTGACGGTGGGACGCCTTCGCGAGGATACCGTCTATGACTGGAAGTTTGTCGGCCTCGCCCACAACACCCTGCGGGGCGCGGCGGGAGGCGCGGTTCTCTGCGCGGAGCTGCTGACAGCCCAGGGATTCATCACTGCAAAATAAACCTTAAAAGCGGAGTATCGGAGCATTCCGGCGCTCCGCTTTATTTAACCGCTGCACAGGCCCCCGCGAGGGACCTGCGCTTTTTCATCAGGAGCATAGCTTGGGAAAATCATTATTTATCGCGGAAAAGCCGAGTGTGGCGCAGCAGTTCGCCCAGGTGCTGGGAGTCTCCGGGAGACAGGGGGCCGGGTACCTGGAAAATGCGGACCATATCGT
>ONXW01000267.1 GCA_900321915.1 uncultured Eubacteriales bacterium | reverse complement strand
GGCTTCCGGAAGGACGGCGGATGCGGAACAGCGGGGAAATGTGCCCGACGGGTTTTACGCCGTGCGGGTGGAGACCGGCCTCATCAGTGAAGACTTTGTGGAGATCCTCTCCGGCGGCCTGAAGGAGGGGGATGAGGTCTACGTTTCCCAGACTACGGTGACCCAAAACCAGAACCAGCAGTTCGTCCCGGGCATGGGCGGCATGGGAGGTATGGGAGGCATGGGCGATATGGGCGGTCAGAACCGGAATCAGGGCGGCGGCCAGAACCGGAACCAGGGCGGCGGCCAGAGCCGGCCGTAAGGACAGGAGGAACCATGGAACCGCTGATTGACCTGCGGAACATCACGAAAATATATAAGATGGGTGACGAGGAGGTTCGCGCTTCAGACGGCGTGAACCTCGTCATTTGCGAGGGCGAATTCGTCGCCATTGTGGGACAGTCGGGCAGCGGCAAATCCACGCTGATGAATATCATCGGCGCGCTGGATGTGCCGACCTCCGGGGAATACTATATCCGGGGCCAGGATGTGAGCCACATGAAAGAGGATGAACTGGCGGCCATCCGGAACAGGATGATCGGTTTCATTTTCCAGCAGTATAACCTGCTTCCCAGGGATACGGTCCTGGGGAATGTGGAGCTCCCGCTGCTGTATGCCGGGCTCGGAAAACAGGAGCGCAGGAAAAGGGCGATGGAGTCCCTGCGGCGCGTGGGACTGGAGGATAAATGGATGCAGAGGCCGTCCCAGCTGTCCGGAGGACAGCAGCAGCGCGTATCCATCGCGCGGGCCCTGGCGGGGAATCCGTCCCTCATACTGGCGGATGAGCCGACGGGGGCGCTGGATTCCCGGACCGGCACGGAGGTGATAGAATTCCTGCAGGAGCTGAACCGGGAAGGCAACACGATCATTATTGTAACCCACGACAATTCCATCGCCCTGAAGGCGCGCCGCGTGGTGCGCATTGCGGACGGGAAAGTGAACTTTGACGGCAGTTCGGAGGAATACAGGGAGCTGCTGCAGGCCTGACGGAGGGAGTATGTTTCTGCAGTCATGCATACTGGCGCTGAAAAGCATCTGGAGCAACAAGATGCGCTCATTCCTGACTATGCTCGGCATCATCATCGGCGTGGCTTCCGTAATCGTACTGGTGGGGCTGGTGAACGGGCAGATGTCGGATATGAAGAAGACATTCGAGAGCATGGGGACAAACCGTCTGAATGTCAATCTGGTGAATCTCAGGACCCGCGCTGTCAGCGTGGACCAGATGTACGGGTTTTACGAGAAGAGCCAGGAGTATTTTGACAGGATGTCGCCGACTGTCCAGGTGAGCAGCACGGTGAAGGCCGGCGGCGAAACGCTGGAGAATACTGCTGTAACCGGGGTGAGCGAGGATTACGATTCCATCGTCGGACAGAACCTCCTTGCAGGCCGTTTTATCCAGTTCGCGGATATCGCCGCGAGACACAAGGTCTGTGTGCTGGGGTATTATGTGGCTTCGGAGGTGTTTCCGGGGGCGGAGCAGGCCCTGGGGCAGATACTGCATATCAACGGCGAGAGCTACGAGGTGGTCGGCTGCGTGGAACGGCAGGCCGGCGGGAACGACCGTGTGGAAGAGGGCGGCACGGACGATTTTATCTATATCCCGTATACCGCGGCGGTAAAGCTGGCCAGGAACGGAAATGTGGGCAGCTATATCTTTACCGTAAGGGATACCGGGCAGGTGGAGGAGATACGGCAGAAATTCAGCGATTTCCTGTATCCGATCTACCGGAATGAGAACCTCTATAGGATCACGGCCATGAGTGAGCTCCTGGATTCCATGGATACGCTGATCACCTCCATGTCCCTTCTTCTGGGCGGAATAGCGGGCATTTCCCTGCTGGTCGCGGGCGTCGGCGTCATGAATATCATGCTGGTGTCCGTGACAGAGCGGACCAGGGAGATCGGCATCCGGAAATCCCTCGGCGCCAGGAGGAGCACGATCCTGCAGCAGTTTATTATCGAGGCGGCTGTGACAAGTTCCATCGGCGGCATTATCGGAATCGCCGCCGGCTGTGCCGCGACCAGGACCGCGGGTTCCCTCATGGGGATCATCGCCTATCCGACGCCCGGTTCGATTCTTATTTCCTTCGGCGTATCTGTGGGAATCGGCCTCCTGTTCGGCTATATGCCGGCCAGCCG
>ONXW01000264.1 GCA_900321915.1 uncultured Eubacteriales bacterium | reverse complement strand
GCTTGCGGAGCTTTCAGGCCGCGGGGGCGGGCAGACCAACGTCCGCACGGTCCTGTTCAACATCCGCATTCCCCGGATTCTCCTGGCTCTGATTGCGGGGGCGGGGCTCTCGTCCGCGGGGGCTGCGTTCCAGAGCCTGTTCGCCAACCCGCTGGCGACCCCGGACACGCTGGGCGTCGCCAACGGCGCCTCCTTCGGGGCGGCCCTGGGAATCCTCCTGGGATTCGGCGCGCCCGAGGTCCAGCTCTGCGCGTTCCTGTTCGGCATCCTGTCGGTGATCCTGGTGTTTACGGTGACGAAGACGGCCTCCGGCGGCAGGCCTTCGATGATCATGGTGATCCTCGCGGGCATGGTGATCAGCTCCCTGTTTTCGGCGCTGGTCTCCCTTGTCAAATACATCGCGGACCCGCAGGACGTGCTGCCGGTCATCACATTCTGGCTGATGGGCAGCTTTTCCGGGGTCACCCAGAGGTCCCTTCTTCTGGGAGCGCCGGTGATTCTTACGGGGACAATTCTCATTTTCTGCCTGCGGTTCCGGCTGAACGCCCTGTCGCTCCCGGAGGATGAGGCGCGGGCTCTGGGCGTGAACCTCCCGCTGCTGCGGGCCCTGGTGATCCTCGCGGCGACTGCCGTGACGGCCACCATGGTGGCGCTCTGCGGCGTCATCGGATGGGTGGGACTCCTCATCCCCCATGTCGCCCGCATGGCCTTCGGCAACAACAACTGTTATGTGGTGCCATTTTCCATTCTTGCGGGCGGCCTGTTCATGCTGGCCGCGGACACGGCGGCGCGCTGTATGACCGCCTCGGAAATTCCCGTTTCCATACTGACCGCCGTCATCGGGGCGCCGGTATTTATCCTGCTGCTCCGGAAAACCGGGGGATTCAGGACATGAGACGTGGGAGAGTACAGAAGAAAGGAGGAATCCGGGCATGAAATTCGAAGTGAGAGACGGGAGATTCGCCTATCCCGGACAGAGAGAAATCCTCAAAAACATCAGCCTGACGGCTGTTCCGGGGAGCACCATCACGATCCTCGGGCCCAACGGCGCGGGGAAAACAACCCTGCTCCGGTGCATGCTGGGGTTCCTGCACTGGACGACGGGGCAGACGCTCCTGGACGGGACTGACATCAGGACAATGAAGCCGGCCGCGCTTTGGCGGAAGGCCGCCTACGTGCCGCAGGCCAAGTCCATGGTATTCCCCGGGACCTGCTTTGACATGGTCCTCCTGGGGAGGAGCGCGTACCTCTCCCTGTTCGGCATTCCCGGAAAAAAAGACCGGGAGATTGCCATGCACGCCATGGAGCGGGCCGGCGTCGCCCACCTGGCGGACCGGAACTGCGCGGAGGTTTCCGGGGGCGAGCTGCAGCTGGTGCTGATCGCCCGGGCGCTGGCGGCGGAGCCGGAACTGCTGATCCTGGACGAGCCGGAGACGGGGCTGGATTTCCGCAACCAGCTGGTGGTAATGAACCTCATCGGGCGCCTGTGCGCCGAGGAGGGACTGGCCGCCATCCTCAACACCCACTACCCGGAGCATGCCGTCAGCATGAACGGGGATACGCTGCTGCTGTTTAACGACGGAAGCCACCTGTTCGGGAAAACATCTGAGATCCTGACCGCGGAAAATATGCGCGCGGCCTTCGGCGTGGAGGTCCGGATGCGGGAGGAAAATATCGGCGGAAAGCGCTACACCTCGCTGATCCCGGTAAATCTGGTGCCGACGGTGCAGAATCCGGGAATCCGGACAGGCGGACAGGCCTGAGAAAGGACGTTATTCTATGGAAAATACACTGAATCAGACGCCTTCGGCCAACCGCACCCACATCGGGTTCTTCGGCCGGATGAATGCGGGAAAATCGTCGATTGTGAATGCATTTACCGGCCAGTCCGTCTCCATCGTGTCCGACACCGCGGGAACCACGACGGATGTGGTGCACAAGAGCATGGAGATACACGGGATCGGTCCCTGCGTCCTCCTGGATACGGCAGGCTTCGACGATTCCGGGACTCTCGGGGAGCTCCGGACGGAGGCGGCCAGGAAAGCGGCGGAGCGGTCCGACATCGCCGTGGTGGTGTTCGGTACGGGAGATGACCGAAGCGCGGAAAAGGAGTGGATCTCCTTTTTCAGGGATCGGGAAACGCCCGTCATCGGCGTCATCGGGAAAGCGGACACCCTTTCCCCGGAAGAGGGGGAGCGCTTAAGGGCGGCCGTTGCGGAGGAATCCGGGATACCGGTTCTTCCCGTGAGCGCCGTCACAAGGCAGGGGATCGTGGCCCTGAAGGAAGAATTTATCCGATCCTTCCGGCAGACGGAGAAAAAACGCTATATCACCGGGGATCTGGTCCGGCAGGGCGATTCGGTGCTGCTGGTGATGCCCCAGGATATCCAGGCGCCGGACGGGCGCCTCATCCTGCCCCAGGTACAGACCATAAGGGAGCTCCTGGACCGGAAGTGCGTAGTCACCTGCTGCACCACCGATGAGCTGGATGACGCCCTGGCAAAGTTCAGGACAGCGCCGAAGCTCATCATCACCGATTCCCAGGTGTTTGATACCGTATACCGGAAAAAGCCGGAGGAGAGCATCCTGACCTCCTTCTCCATCCTCTTCGCTGCCTACAAGGGGGATATTTCCTATTACACGGAGAGCGCGGAGACCATCGCGAAACTCACGGAGAAATCCCGGGTGCTGATCGCCGAGTGCTGCACCCACGCGCCTCTCACGGAGGACATCGGCCGGGTGAAGCTGCCCAGGCTCCTCCGCAGGCGCGTCGGGGAAGGGCTCACGGTGGATATGGCGGCGGGAGCGGATTTTCCGGAAAATGTCGCCGGATATGACCTGATTATCCAGTGCGGCGCCTGCATGTTTAACCGGAAGTTCGTCATGGCCCGCACGGCCCGTGCAAAAGCTGCCGGCGTGCCCATGACCAATTACGGGGTAGCCATCGCGTACCTTAAGGGGATTCTGGACAAGGTGGAGACCGGCGCGGACTCCGGAAACAAATGACGGGAGAACCGGGAAAAGGGACAGGAAAACCCCGGCATAACAGGGAGGCAGGTGTATCATGGAAGAAGAGAAAAAGAATACGAGAATCGCTATTGTCGCCATTGTGGTGGAAGATCCGGAATCCACGGGGGAGATGAACAGGATTCTCCACATGTTCAGCGAATACATCATCGGACGGATGGGAATACCTTACCGGGAGAAGAATATTTCCCTGATCAGCGTGGCCATCGACGCGCCGGCGGAGGTTATCAGCTCGCTTACCGGCAAGCTTGGCCGTGTTTCCGGGATCACCGTGAAGGCGACGTATTCGAAGATGTGAAGTGCCGGAAAAAGGAGTATTCATGAGAGAATTGATTGATCTGCTTTTTGAAGAGAGGACACTGCCGGCGGAGGAATTCCGCAGGCTCCTGGAAAACCGGGACAAAGATACCGCGGAGTACCTGTTTGAAAAAGCGCGTATCCGGCAGAGGGAAAACTTCGGAAACAGCGTCTATCTCCGGGGACTCATCGAATTCACTAATTACTGCCGGAATGACTGCTATTACTGCGGCCTCAGGAGAAGCAACAGAAACTGTGAACGCTACCGCCTTACCGAAGAGCAGGTCCTGGGGTGCTGCCGCATGGGGTATGGCCTGGATTTCCGGACGTTTGTGCTCCAGGGCGGCGAAGATATGCGGTATTCCGACGATGACATCTGCCGGCTGGTATCCCGGATCAAGGAAGAGATGCCTGACTGTGCGGTGACACTGTCCATAGGGGAAAAGGAAAAAGAATCCTACCGGCGGTACCGGGAGGCCGGGGCGGACCGCTACCTTCTCCGCCATGAGACAGCGGATATTTCCCTGTACCGGAAGCTCCATCCCGAAGAGCTGACCTTTGAAAACCGCAGGCGCTGCCTATATGACCTGAAGGATCTGGGGTTCCAGGTGGGGGCAGGGATGATGGTGGAGGCGCCGTACCAGACGACGGAAAGCCTGGTGACAGACCTGCTGTTCCTCCGGGAACTTCAGCCTGAGATGATCGGCATCGGGCCCTTTATTCCCCACCATGACACGCCGTTTAAGGATTTTGCGGCGGGGTCCATGGATCTCACCCTGTATCTCATCGGCATTCTCCGCCTCATGTTCCCGCAGGGGCTTATTCCGGCCACCACGGCCCTCGGAACCATAGATCCCCGGGGGCGGGAGCTGGGTATTCTTTCGGGGGCAAATGTTGTCATGCCGAATCTCTCCCCCTCCGATGTGCGCGCAAAATACCTCCTTTATGACGGGAAAATCTGCACCGGCGACGAGGCGGCGGAGTGCAGAAGCTGCATGGCATCGAGGATAGAATCCATCGGCTATGAGGTAGTGGTGTCCAGGGGCGACGCTCCCGGATGGGAAAAATGAGATTCCGGAGATCAAAGCTCCGCGGGACTTGAATTTTCTTCCTTCCACAGGTATACTGTTCCAGTGACTTATTGTCATTGGTTCTTAAAACAGAAAACGCCGGGTTTACCGGCGTTTTGTATACGGAGTACGGACATGACGACAAGAGTGATTATCGCAAATCTTATCGCTGTTCTGCAGGTGACCTGTCTCACCCTGAGCACCTGCGCCCCGACGCGCAGAAAGGTATACAGGCTGCAGCTGATAGAATGTATGCTTTCCCTGCTCATCATGGTTGTTCTCGGGGCCTGGTCAGGCTTCACGACGCTTATCATCGCGGTGTACCGGAACTGGCGCACCATGGAGGATAAGTTTTCCGCTCCCGAGATGGTGGTGACAGCCGTCCTCACGGTGATTATCGGACTCATGGTCAACACGGATGGGTTTATCGGCCTTCTCCCCATTATCGCGACGGTGGAGCTGACCGCCTTCAACCATTACGCGAAGGGGATCCGGATGACGAAGATCGGCATCCTCATCAACATCATGATGTGGGGGATATACGCCTTCTGTCTCGGCAATATCGTGTCGGGCTGCGGGGAAGCGGTCTCCTTCACGGCCGGGCTCATTTCCCTCATCCGGCTTGAGCGATCTGCTGTATATTCCGGATAATGCTCTCGTGGACCACATCCCGCGGCTCAAACCGGAACAGGCCGAAGACAGTCTGGATGGCGAAGCCCATGCCGAACACGAGGATGATGGTCCCGATACCGACGGGGCTCCCGAGCAGGAGATCCACCACGGTGACGGCGCCCTGCATGCCTATCTGGACGATGCCGATGGGAACCTTGCGGAACCGTTTTCCGACGCCGACCAGAAGGGCGTCCCTAGGGCCGCAGCACAGGGCGGCGCTCATGTAATAGACCTGGCCCACGGCGATGATAAACATGCCGGCAAACAGGTACAGCATCCGGAAGGGAAGAGTCTCCGGGTGCGGCAGCAGGTTGAGCCTTGTGAAGAGGTCAAAATATTTGCCCACCAGCACGGCGTCCAGGATGGTTCCGAGGCCGATGTGCTC
>ONXW01000261.1 GCA_900321915.1 uncultured Eubacteriales bacterium | reverse complement strand
TCCCGCAGGGTCTTCCCGGTCTCCACGATATCCACAATCACATCCGCAAGGCCCAGGATCGGCGCCAGCTCGATGGATCCGTTCAGCTTGATGATATCGATATCACGGCCGATTTTCTCATAATAGTCCGAGGTGATGCGGGGAAACTTCGTCGCCACGCGCAGCGTCCTCTGCCCGTCATCGTAGAAATCCACCGGTCCCGCGACGCACATGCGGCATCGGCCGATGCCCAGGTTTACGAGCTCATATACATCCGGCCGGTTCTCCAGCAGGATATCCTTTCCGCAGATACCCACATCCGCGGCGCCGTATTCCACATAGATGCCGACATCCCAGGGCTTCACCCAGAAATAGCGGATGCCGAGCTCTTCATTTTCAAACGTAAGCTTCCTGTTTTTCTCCAGAATGGACGGACAGTCGTAACCCGCCGCCGCCATCATGTCATAAGCCTTCTCTCCGAGTCTTCCCTTCGGCAGTGCGACATTAATCATCCGACCGCACCTCCTTCTCCGCTGCTTCTATACCGATAACCCGCCTGCTGCGCGGCTTCTGCTGCATGTTGTCGAACTGGTCGCTCCGGACGGCGCGCACGGAAAATCCTTTCTCTTCCAGCTGCCGCATCACGCGGGCCAGGCGGACGCCTGCATTTTCCTCCTTCTTATTGTCGTACACAATCAGGTAGTCCACGTCGAACTTCTGCGTATTTCCGATATAATTGTCTATCTCGTCCAGGTAGACGCCGAAACCGACGGCCTCCACGTCCTTGCCCATCTTCTGGGGCAGCCGGTCGTACCTGCCGCCGTAAAGCACCGGAAACGGAATCTGGGCCGCCGCGCCCTGGAACACGATGCCGTTATAGTAGTCCATGCTGTTGACAATGGAAAAATCCAGGAATACTTTGTCCAGCACGCCGAATTCCCTCAGGATGGCTACCACCTCGTCCATGTGCCGGATCATGCCGTCCATGGCCTCATTCGTGACAAATCTCCGGAGGGCCTTCACCCCCTTTTCGAAGGGAAGGTAAAGATCCATCAGATCCCGCAGCTGGTTGGCCGCGGTGATCGTGATCTTACCCGACGACAGAAGCTCGTCCAGGTCAGCGGAATTCCGCGAGGCAAACAGCCGGAGAATCTCTTCCGTGAGCCGCTCAGACAGGTTCATCGCGGCGAGATACGTCCTGAGGAGGCTGATATCCGACACCCTGACCACATACTGATCCGAGATCAGCGCCATGGACTTTACGGCCATCATCACGACCTCCGCCTCGCAGTAGGCGTCAATATGGCCGACGCACTCCACGCCCACCTGGGGAATCTCCCGGTAGTGCTGTTCTTTGGAGCGGTAAATGGTCTCGTTATAATACACTTTCTCCTCGGAGGCAGTGTTGTTTTTAATAATAGAAAGGGTGATATCGGGCTTGAGCGCCAGAAGTGTACCGTCGAAATCGGTAAATGTGATAAGCTGGTTGTTCGTCAGAAAATCCCTGTAATCCGCGTAGAGATCATAGGGCTCGAATTTAGACATCTTGAACTTGCGATAACCGAATTTTTTATATAACGCATTAAATTTTGTACTGTTCATATCCTCTATAACATGCCCTTGGTCGAGGGCACCTCCGTTCCGAACCTCTGGTCAATCGATACTGCGTCGCGCATCACGTGCGCCAGTGCCTTGAAGCATCCTTCCGCGATATGGTGGGAATTGCCGCCCGCAAGCTGCCGCACATGCAGGGTAATGCCTGCATTTACAGCAAATGCGCGCAGGAACTCCTCCACCAGTTCCGTATCAAAAGTACCGACTTTTTCCGTCGGGAAAGACAGATCCACATAGCAGCCGCCGCGCCCGGAGATATCCGCCGCGCAGAGTACAAGCGCCTCATCCATGGGAAGCGCAAGGGACGCGTAGCGCACAATGCCCCGCTTGTCGCCCAGCGCACCGGCCAGGGCATTGCCCAGGGCAATACCGATATCCTCGGTGGTATGGTGATCATCGACCCATGTGTCACCCTTGCAGGACAGCTTCATCTCAATGCCCGAATGTCGTGAGAAAAGCACAAGCATATGATCAAGGAAACCGACGCCCGTATGGATCTCGGAATGGCTGCCGTTGCCGTCCAGATCCAGCCACAGCTCGATATCGGTCTCAGCGGTTGTTCTCTTCACGGTTGCTTCTCTCATGATTTCGTCCTTCCTGCAGCCTGCGCTGCCGTCATGTCCTTCCCGCAGATTCGTTCCCCTGCAGCACCGCGGGAGTGCCGCAGCTCTTAAAGAAGACGCGAGACAGTGCTGATAAATGTCTCCATCTGCTCTGCCGTTCCTATGGTAATCCGGTTGTACTGACCGATGCGGCCGCCCTCAAAATGACGCACCAGGATGCCGTTCTCCTTCAGCTGCCGGTACAGCTCGCCGCCGTCCTTTTCCGGATGCGCGGCAAAAACAAAATTCGCAGAAGAATCCGCGCAGGTAAAGCCCAGCTTCCGGAGCTCCTCTGTGGTGTATTCCCGGTTTTTCATGATGGTACGGCAGTTTTTGCGGTAATAATCCGCCGACTTAACCGCCGCGATGGCCGCCGCCATGCTGATGCGGTTTACATTGTAGGGATTGGTGGAATACTTTATGGTTTCCAGGTCGGCGATCAGCGCCTCATCCCCGATGGCGTATCCCACGCGGGCTCCCGCCAGGGACCGGGATTTGGAAAATGTCTGCACCACCAGCAGGTTTTTGTACTTCTTTGTCAGCGGGATGGCGGACTGCCCGCCGAAATCCACATAGGCCTCATCGATCATCACCGCGTGTTCCCGGTTGGACTCACAGATGGCGGCGATATCCGCAAGGCTTATGGTCTGTCCCGTGGGCGCGTTCGGGTTCGCGATGATGACAGCGCACCCCGCGTCCATGTAATCCTCCGGACGGATGGAAAAATCCTCTGCCAGGGGGATAATCTCCTCACGGATATGGTGCAGCGCGGTAAACACCTTGTAAAATCCGTAGGTGATGTCCGCAAACCGGATCCCGTCTTCCCCCCAGGACATAAACCCGAAATTCAGCGCTTCATCGGAGCCGTTGCACACAAAGACATTCTCCGGGGAGACATCATAGCGCTCCGCCAGGGCCTTCTTCAGCGGCATAAGCGTCGGATCGGAGTACAGCCTGAGAAGCTCCGCTTCCTTCGCGTTTACCGCCTCGATAACGGCCGGCGCCGGCGGAAACGGCGATTCATTGGTATTCAGCTTGATATATTCCCTTCCCTGGGGCTGTTCGCCGGGGGTATAGGGCACAAGATCTTTGTAATAGGAGTTGAAAAACACAGACATCGTGAGTCCCCCTGATGAAAGCTCTGCACAGGACCGCTTCGGGTCCGGTACTTTAATGCGTTAATGCGGTGTCGTGCTACCATGATAAACTAAAATAAGTTAGTTCCGATCATACCCTATAGATGCCGTAAAGTCAAGAAGTACAGACGCTCCTGCATGATTTGAGATTGCGGAAAATACAGAGACCTGCCTATCGACTATCGGCATGGATTATGTTAGAATATTTCTGTAAATCGCATGTAGAATATATCCTTTTTAAGCAACAGAACCAAGAGAGTATAATCCAGATATGAGCCATCACTATATTGTCATGGATCTCGAATGGAACCAGCGTCCCTCCTACAAACCATCCGCGGACGACTGCCTTCCCTTTGAGATCATTGAGATCGGCGCCGTCAAGCTGGACGACAATCTGCAGATCGTCTCCGAGTTTCAGCGCCTGATCTTTCCGCATGTCTATAAAAAACTTCATAAAAAGATAGCTGAAGTGACCCACCTGACGATGGATGAGCTGTGCGAAAAGGGAGAGGATTTCCTCGATGTCATGGAAGAGTTCCTGGAATGGTGCGGGGAAGATTACACCTTCTGCACCTGGGGAACCATGGATCTGACGGAGCTTCAGCGGAATATGGTATATCACGGCATGGAACTGCCCTTTGTCCCGCCGCTCCTCTACTATGACCTTCAGAAAATCTACGGGCTGATCCGCGGCGACAAGGCGGCGGAATCCCTGGATACCGTCGTCGGCGAGCTGGGAATTCCCATGGACGAAAACCGTCCCTTCCACCGCGCGGAGGACGACGCCTGGTATACCGCCCTTGTGATGCAGAAGATGGGGTTCTTCAACAAGGAGAATTATATTTCCGTCGACTATTACCAGCTTCCGGATGAGGAAGACGAAGCCTATCTCCTGCATTTTCCGGACTATGACAAGATGGTCACCCATCCCTACGATTCCCGGGAGGAGGCCCTGGCGGACCGGCACCTGACCCAGCTGGTCTGCTGCAAGTGCCAGCGGGCGCTC
>ONXW01000373.1 GCA_900321915.1 uncultured Eubacteriales bacterium | reverse complement strand
CCGCAATTATCCAATTCTATTTTACTTTCCGGAAAATCAAAGTCAACCGCTCCGCGATCATTACTTTTATTTCGGAGTTTTCCCGCGGCTTCTTTCATGAGTGCGAGAAGGTCCGCGTAGGGAGCATACTCAGTGAGAACCTCCCTCTCCTCCGGCGTGCAGGCCTCCTTCTCCGGGATGCCGTTCTCGTTTTCCGGCGTGCAGGCCTCCTTCTCCGGCCTGCCCGCAAGCACCGTGTTCACCTTCCCGTAGGTCATCCGCTTATCGACGCGGATGACGGTTTCCGCGATCCTGTGCTCCGTGATCCGGCCCTCCCCATCCAGCTCCATCAGGCAGCTGAGCGCCAGGCGGTCCTCCCCCTCGTTCAGGGAGCAGATGCCGTTGGAAAGCTTCGGGGGCAGCATCGGGATAACCCGGTCGGCCAGATAGACGCTGGTGCCCCGCTCGAGAGCCTCCGCGTCAAGCGCCGTGTTTTCCCTCACATAGTGGCTCACATCAGCGATGTGGACGCCCAGGCGGTAGCCGCCTGCGGTCTTTTCCAGGGTCACGGCGTCATCCAGGTCCTTCGAATCGTCCCCGTCGATGGTGACAGTCAGGAGCTCCCGCAGGTCCAGGCGTCCTTCCGCCTCTTCCGGCAGAACCCTGTCAGGGACAGCCTCCGTCTCGCGGAGAACGTCTTCCGGGAATTCCTTCGGCAGATGACAGGCCTCCGCCACCGACTCGATATCCACGCCGGGGTCATTCAGGTGCCCTATGATCCGGATCACCTCGCCCGACGGGTTCTCCCGCCCGCCGCCGAAGTCCGTGATGCGCACCACCACCTTGTGGCCGTTCACCGCCCCCATGCTGCTGCCCGCGGGGATAAAAATATCCCTTCCGATCTTCGGGTTGTCCGGCATGACAAACCCGTAGTTTTTCGTCTTCTCGTAGAGGCCCACCAGCTCCGTGTTCGCGTGCTCCAGCACCGCCGTGATATGGCCTTCCGCCCTCTGCGAGGAGGAAGCCTCCCGGTCCACAACGAGCTCAACCCTGTCCCCGTGGAGGGCGCCTCCCGTGTTCTCCGCGGAGATATACACATCCGCATTCCGGCCTTCCACAGTGACAAAACCGAATCCCTTCGCATTGCCCGAATAGGTTCCGACTTCCTTCTCCGAGCCCGGCAGCACATACTTTCCGCGCCGGTTCATGTGGATGAGGCCGTCCTCTTCCAGGGAAGCCAGCACCTCCGCCAGGGCTTCCTTCTCCCCTGCCGGTACGCCAAACAGCACAGCCATGTCCCGCCGGCGCATCGGTTTATAAGTCTTTTCCTTCATTATCGCGAGAACCTTCTCCCGCCGGGCCGCAAATTTCTCCCGGCTCTGGAACCTCGGTTCACAGCCTGAAACTGTTTTTTTCATATGCTTTCACCTCCCCGAATTGCGTTACAAAAGTAAAGGCGCTTCTGTTTCCAGAAGCGCCCGTTTTTCTTTAACCCCATACTTTTAAGTTCAGTACAAATGCAAGAACCATCCATGCGAATGCCGCCCACTTGGTGAGCTTTTCCAGTTTTCCTTCCATGGAACGGCTCTTATTGCGTCCCCAGTAGGAATCCGCCATGCCGCTGATGGAACCGAGGCCAGCAGACTTACCTTCCTGAAGAAGAATTACTGCTGACAGGAAAATGCATATAAGTACGAAAATAACCGTAAGAATTACCTTAATCACTTTAACACCTCCCAGCTAAACAGAGAGATTATAGCACAACCCTTTTACTAATACAAGCAGTTTTTTTATCCTCTCAGCTTGATGCCGAGGCTGTCGAGCCCGTTGAGAATCTTCTTCATGACTGCCGCTACCTCAGCCTCTTCCAGGGTGTGGTCATTTGCCCGGAAGGTCATGGTGTAGGCCATGGACTTAAAGCCCGCCATAATCTGCGCGCCCTCATAGATGTCGAACAGCTCGCAGCTCTCCAGGAGCTTTCCGCCTCTCTGGAGAATCATGGCTTCAATCTGGCCCGCGCTGATCTCCTTCCTGACCAGCATGGACAGATCGCGCGTCACAGCCGGGTACTTCGCGATACCGGTGTACTTGTGCAGGAAGTTCACGAACCCGTTTACTTCCGGGAGGTCCAGAACGGCTACGACGCAGCGCTCACCGATCTCATAGTTGTCCGCGACCTGCGGGTGAAGCTCGCCGAGATAGCCCAGCACTTTGCCGCCGTACACAATCTGCGCCTGGCGTCCCGGGTGCAGGAACGGCTTCCCGGAAGCGGGATCATAGGTGAAATGTCCTGTCAGGCCGAGTTTTGCGAACATCTCTTCCGCCACGCCCTTCATGGTGAAGAAATCCGCGTCCTGGCCGAACATGCCCATGGTCATCTCCACGCGCTCATCCGGAAGCTCGGTGAGCGGCAGGGCCTTCGGCAGGTAGACCTTCGCCAGTTCATAGAGGCGGACGTCCTTATTTCTCCGGTTATAGTTGATGCTGAGGGAGGTCAGAAGGCCGTTCAGCGGAAGTGTCCGCATCACGGAGAAATCCTCACCCAGCGGGTTGTTGATGACTACGGTCTTCCGCGCATCGTCATTTTCCGGAATCAGCAGCCTGTCAAATACCTTCGGGCTCTCGAAGGAGTAGGTCATGCTCTCGGAGAATCCGCAGAATTCCGCCACCTCGCGGCACACATCCTCCACGCGCTTGTCAAACGGGATCATGCCGGCAGTCTTCGCGCCCGGAAGGGTGGTCGGGATCTTGTCATATCCGTAGAATCTCGCCACTTCCTCGGCCAGATCCGCCATGCAGTGCAGGTCCTGTCTCCAGCTCGGGACGACCACTTCCCGGGTCTCCTCGTCGAATCCCAGGTCGAGCATCTTAAAGTAGCCCTTCATGGTCTCCTCGTCGATGTCGGTGCCGAGCAGCGCGTTGATGCGGTCTTTATCGAAGACGACACGGTTTCCTTCCGCCTTCACCGGGTACACGTCAATGATGCCGCCCACAACCTCGCCGGCGCCGAGCTCTTCCACCAGCTCGCAGGCGCGGTTTACGGCCTCCAGGGCCGTATTCGGGTCAAGGCCCTTCTCGTATTTTCCGGAAGCGTCGGTCCTGAGGCCCAGTCTGCGGGAAGAAAGACGGTTGTTTGTGCCGTCGAAGCAGGCGCACTCAAATACCATCGTCTTCACGTCGTCTGTGATCTTGGAGTTCTCACCGCCCATGAT
>ONXW01000327.1 GCA_900321915.1 uncultured Eubacteriales bacterium | reverse complement strand
TTCATCAGCCGGACTGCGCCGGCAAATCCCTTCTGCGCCCCGCGGATTCCCGTGGATGCGAGGCCGTCGCACAGAAGGTCCATCCCCTTCTCAAAAGCGGCGTCCGCGCTTCCTTTCTCAATCTCATACGGGCGTATTTTGCGGAGGAGTTCCTCCAGCACATCCACCATCGGCAGGGCGTACGCCAGCCGCATCGCGGAAAGCAGGTTCATCCTGAATCCCGGGTGAAGCCGGTGATAGTCCGTGTCATCATTTGTCAGGATCGGCACCTGCGGGTAGCCGGCATCGTCCAGCGCTTTCCTGAGCAGGGCGCTGTAGTGTGTGAGCCTGCAGTCACCGATGTATTTTGCCATGGCGACTCCCACCTCGTCCGGGTTATAAGCCCCGCTCCGGAGGGCCCACAGGATTTCACCGATGACAATCTGGGATGGGAAGCAGATATCATTGTGCACATACTGCTTCCCGAGGCGGATGGCTTCTTCCCTTCCAAGCTCCAGCGGGACCGCGTGTATCCCCTGGGTGGAGAACACCGCGGCCATGATCCTGGAAAATGCGTGCGACGTGTTTGGCACCAGCACAGTCCTGGTCCTGGAATCTTCCCGGGTAAACTTCCTCTGGTAAGGATCGGGAAGCTGTCCGGGCTCCGTGTGCCCGAAGTTTTTTCTCCGCATCATTACGGTCTCAATAAAGGACCGCACCCGGATACGAAGGGGTCCCTGGGCGTCGCTCTCGTCCAGCTTCAGAATGAGCGGCGATTTTCCGGAGATACTGTGCATCATCCGGACGATCTCATCCGAGAGGTACGCGTCGTGACCGCACCCGAAGCTGACCAGCTGCACATACTCCAGGTTCGGGTTTTCCGAGGCGAGAATCGCGGAGGACAGCATCCGCCCGTGATAGTTATTTACTATATCAAGACGGCTCCTGCTGAGGTCCGTTTCCCGGAACTCCGGGACAGAATCCGCAGTCAGCACCGGAATTCCCATGGAGGTAAACAGATCCGGCAGATCATGGTTGACCAGCGGGTCATTCTGGTAGGGGCGGGATGCCAGGACCACACAGAAGCTGTCCTTCTTCTCCGCCTCCTCCAGGGCAGATTTCCCGGCCTCCTCCATGGTCCTGCGGAATGTCTTCATGGCAGCGTCAGCGCAGCCTATCGCGTCCATGGTCTCCGCAGGAGATATTCCGAAGGTGCTCTTCATCCATCCGGTCAGCTGCCGGTTCCTGTCCTCATCTGTGTGCCAGTGCCATAGAGGAGCGTCAAAGGTGATGCCGAAGAGCCGCTCCGGGTTGTCAGAATTGCGCACGACGATGGGATACCCCTTCACCACCGCGCACATGGATTCGCTGGTTCGCTCCGTGTTCTCGGATTTGATGGAGGTGATGCTGGGCATGAAAATCCTGTTTGCGCCCATTCCCGCGAGGGTGCGCAGATGCCCGTGCACCAGCTTCGCCGGGAAGCAGATGGTGTCGGATGTCACCGCCGAGAGCCCGGCCTCGTACATTTTCCTGGTGCTTTCCGGGGAGATCACAACTTCAAACCCCAGGCTTCTCCAGAAAGTCGTCCAGAAGGGCATGGTATCCCAGAAGGACAGCACCCGCGGGATCCCGATGCGTATGCCGCGCGGGGATTTTCCCAAATCCGCCGGATACTTCCGGAAAAGGAGTTCTTCCCGGAGCTTATAAAGGTTCGGGGTCTTCTGCTTTTCCTCATTTACCGTGCGGAGCTTTTTCCGGATTTCCGGATCCTTCGGATCCCCGAGGATCTCGCCGCGCTCACAGCGGTTGTTGGTCACCCAGGAGGAACCGTTGGAAAAGCGCACCACGGTCCTGCGGCAGTGGTTGCCGCAGAACGGGCAGGCCAGGTTGGATTCCTGTGTGTAGGAGAAGGAATCCAGGCTGTCCAGGCCGATAAAGGTGCGTGGAAGCTCTCCCTCTTTCATTCTCTCCATGGTTATCAGGGCGGCCCCGATAGCGCCCATAAGGCCGGGATAAGGCGACCGAATCACTTCTTTCCCGATATACTGCTCCATGGCCCGCAGGACGGCGTCGTTCTCGAAGGTGCCTCCCTGTACCACGATCCGGTCTCCCAGCGTGCGGATGTTGGAAATCCTGATAACCTTTGTAAATACATTCTCTATAATGGAACGGCAGAGCCCGGCCATAATATCCTCCGGGTTCTTTCCGTTTCTCTGCTCCGTGATGATGCTGCTGTTCATGAAAACAGTGCAGCGGCTGCCGAGTGCTGCCGGCGACCCTGAGGAAAATGCCGCCTTCGCGATACGCGAGACGGGGATTGAGAGCGTGCGCGCAAAGTTTTCCAGGAAGGATCCGCAGCCGGAGGAGCAGGCCTCATTGACCACAATGTCCGTGACGACGCCATTGTCCAGCCAGACGGCCTTCATATCCTGGCCGCCGATATCCAGGATAAATGAGGCGTCCTTCACGTACTTGAGCGCCGCCCTGGCATGGGCGACGGTCTCCACCACGTGGCACTCCGTATCCAGAGCCCGGTGAAACAGCATTTCCCCGTAGCCTGTGGATCCCGCGGCGATAATCTCCAGGGACAGGCCGTTTGCGCGGTACCTGTCGCGCAGCGCGATCAGCGCCCCCTTCGCGACCATCAGCGGGTCGCCCTCATTGTTTGCGTAAAAGGCGTCCAGGATCTCCTCCTGCTCATCCATAAGCACAAATTTTGTGGTGGTGCTGCCGGAATCGATGCCGAGAAAGGCGCGGACGTGGGTTCCGGCAGGCGGGAGCGGGTGCTCCAGGACCGTTTTCCTGTGGCGTTCTGCAAATGCTTCGTACTCTTCATCGGAACTGAAGAAGGGCCTGGTGAGATGGTCCGATTCCGTGTTCACGGCCGGCCTGCAGTCCGCAAACCTCCGGAACAGTTCTTCCCCCGTATAGCCGTCACGCACATTGGAAAACAGGCTGGTCAGGGAGAGAGCCGCGCCGTAGGAAACCATGTTCTCCGGGTGATCCGGTATGATGACGTCGTCATCTGTGAGGTCCAGCCTCTCTTTAAACACGCGGATAAGGACCGGGTTAAAGGTGAGCGGGCCGCCCTCAAAAGCCACCGGCTTCCTGATTTCCAGTCCCTGGGCCAGTCCGCCGATGGTCTGCTTCGCGATGGCATGGAACGAGGAGAGGGCCAGGTCCTCTTTCGAGATGCCCTGGTTCAGGAGCGGCTGGATGTCCGTCTTTGCGTAGACGCCGCAGCGCCCGGAAATATCGTATACAAAGGTGCCCCGCTCCGCAGCCCGGTTGAACTCGGTGACGGGAATCCGCAGCACCTCCGCTATCTCATCGATAAAGGCGCCCGTTCCTCCCGCGCAGCTGCCGTTCATCCGCATGTCGTCCACTTCAAGGCGGCCGCTCTCCCGGTCTTTCCGGAAGAAAACGATCTTGGCATCCTGCCCTCCCAGCTCGATGGCCGTACCCACTTCCCGGAAGCGGGTGCGCAGGGCCAGAGCGTTCGCCACCACTTCCTGGATAAAGGGGATTCCGGCAGCATCCGCGATCGGTTTTGCGCCGGAACCGGTCATGGCAGCACGAAAAGAACGGCCGGGACAGGATTCCGCCAGCCGTTTCACTCCCTCCTGCACGCTTTTTAATTGCTCCGCATTATGTCTGCGATAATCGACATACACAATTTCACCCGTGTCCGAATCCGCGGCCGTCACCTTTGTAGTGGTGGACCCCACGTCAATCCCGACAAGATAGCATTCCTCAGTCTTTGTACTGTGCATTGTATATGATTCGCTCTCCCTCGTTCAGTCTGTCATACAGGTTTAACGGCCGATACGGTGAATATATACCTCCCGGGCCATGATAAACCTTGATCCTTCATTCCACTTCCAGAAAATATCAGCCTTCCGGTGCCAGCCGTCGGCCAGCCTGAGATACCAGCTTCCGTCCTCATATTCGCGGACGCCGACCACAAGGACCCAGTGCCATTCCAGGGCTTCCGCCATAAGGAGCATCACACAGGGCCTTCCCCGCCTGACAGCGCTCAGGAAGGATTCTTTATCTTTCACCTTGCGGTGATCAATCTGGTACCCCATCGGGCCGACGTAACGCTTCGCCCTGGAAAAAATCCGCAGGACGGGGCCATTTCCCACCTTTTCGTGCACATCATAGAAGAGCCTTCCGGATCCCGATTTCTGCCGGATGCGCTCCTTTGTTTCCCGGTCGACATAATAGTGCACGAGGTTCGTGATGAGGACGGCGGCGCAGTGGTTCCTGGCTACCCTGGAATAATCTCCCGTCACTGTCCATTCCCGGTCCAGCGCGCCGGGGATAAGCTCTTCTTTAAACGTCCCCGCCGGAAGCTCTTTTTCGGGGATAAATCCGTATGTTTTCATCTTCCGTTACAGTATCCTGTTCAGTATTTTCACAGCCCGCAGCCATAACCGGTTCATCAGGGCTTCCTCGACGGCGCCCAGCGGCCCGGTAAGCAGGCCTGTCATCAGCAGTGCCACAAGGACCAGGGGAAGGATGTTCCGATATCTGGAAAACAGCCGTCCCAGGGGAGGAAACAGCTCCTCCGCCACATGGGACCCGTCCAGCGGCGGTATCGGGATCAGGTTGAATGTCCCCAGGCCGATATTCAGAACCGCGGAATACCACAGGAATATCTGCAGCATCCGCGCCGCCTGCCCGTCCCCCATACGCACGGCCGCCACGCCGTACAGCAGCAGGGAAAGGAATGCGAGGATAAAATTGGACACCGGACCCGCCAGGGATACAAGAATCGTTCCCAGCTTCCGGTTTTTATAATACTGCGGCGCGATGTGCACCGGCTTCGCCCACCCGAAGTGGAGCACCACCAGGCAGATAACGCCCATGGGGTCCAGGTGCCGCAGGGGATTGAGCGAAAGCCTCCCCTCCCGCTTCGGCGTCGGATCTCCCAGGGCATACGACATCAGCCCGTGGCTCATCTCATGGACGCAGATAGCGAGGAGGGTTCCCGGCAGGGCGTAGAAAATCTGCCGCAGCTCGTCCCACGGATTTATGACCGGCCCCATCGCTTCTCCTCCGCCTTATCCGCGTCTTCAAGGCTATTGTACCCGTATTCGCGAACCATCGCTTCCATCGTCAGGAATGCGAGATTTTTTCCCTGTCTCTCCAGGTCTTCCAGGAACGCCTGGTATTCCGCCAGCGTCCACTCGGAGTATGTCCGCAGCTC
>ONXW01000224.1 GCA_900321915.1 uncultured Eubacteriales bacterium | reverse complement strand
ATCTCCACGGCATCGGGAGCAAGCCGTCCCTCATAGTAGAAACGGCTCACGTCCTTCCCCACATTCCAGGTGAGCTTCCCGTTCTCATACACCGGTTCCGTGAGGTTTGTCATATTAATAATATCTGTGTAATCACCGTAATCGGTAAAGCTGTCAAGGCCGTTCATTCCGACGCTCTTGACCACGCTTACGCCTGTGGGCTTCCCGTAGCTGTCAGTATTCACATACAGCGTTTCATCGACCTGGACCCGGGGGGCGTCCGCCAGCGCGGGGCGGGCCATGCTCCCACAAGCCAGGAGAAGGGATAGAAAGAATGCAGGAACCCGCACAGCCGCTTTCTTACCAGACTGTCTCATGTTCCAGAAACCTCTTTATTTCATTAATTCGATCATATACTGGTATTTCCCGTTATACTCCCGGCACGCGATGCCGATCCGGGAATAATAGCTCAGCCGGTCCTGCCGCTTCCTGTTGTCTTCCCCGTAGCGGGCGTCCAGCTTCTCCTCCGCCTCGGAGGCATTGTTGACAAGGGGAAGGAAAATCTCCATGTGCCGGCGGCTTCCGTAGTTGCTCCGGATGCTCTTGTAGTAGTCTTCGATGTACCCTTCGTCCGGAATCTTCCCGTTGCCGTATCCCCGGGTTGTCGCCAGGGCGAGCCGGTGCTCCGCCGCGGCCTGCAGGCCGCCGTCAATTACATAGCTCTTGTCCTTGTCATAGTCTTTTTTGCTCTTCTCGTCATAGTCTTCATCGTCATCGTCGTCATCGTCCGCGACTATGCCGAGCTTCGTCTCATTCAGGGTATCCGCCAGCTGCTGTGTGGGTTCGTCGTAGAATTCTACCGGGAAGCTGCCGCCTCCGGTATTCTTCTTCTTTCTGACCTCCGAAAGGCTGCCGTCCGCGCGGAAGGAATACGTCACATCATCCCCTGTGTGCCTGGAAGTCTGCATCACGCCTGAGGGATCCAGGTAATAATACTTTCCTCCCACTTCCTTCCAGCCTGTCGCCATGGCGCCGGAATCCTCCAGATAATACCAGGAACCGTCCAGGGAAAGCCATCCGGTCTGCATGACGCCTGCCTCGTTGAGATAATACCAGGCCCCGTTGTCTTCCTGCCATCCGGTCAGGCGGTTTCCTCCGGCATCAACCAGTGACCAGCCGGCCCCGTCCTGGATCCAGGTCCCGGCCGCGAACCCCGTCGTGCTCACACAGACGGCGAATGCCGCCCCCAGCAGGACCGATTTGCAGAATCCGGTCCATCCGCAGCTTCTTCTATCTTTCTTCATACAGACCTCCGTTCAGATAATTGACATCTGTTGATTTTTAAACTACAATCAAATTATACTAACAGGTGCACAGGAATTCAATCATCATTTTCAGACACAAGTTCGATTAATCATCATTTTCCTATATTTCTGTTCACAAATTTATACTGTCAGATGCCCCGGCTGGGAAACCTCCGTTTCCCGCTGAGGCGGGAGAAAATACCATGAATAGAGAAGAACGGGAGGACCGCCGCGTCCGTAAGACAAAGCGTTCACTCAAAAACTGCCTGGTCCGTCTCATGAAGGAAAAAAAGCTGCAGGACATCACCGTCCGCGAGATATCCGATATGGCGGACATCAACCGCGGGACCTTCTACCTGCACTATAAAGACATCTATGATCTTCTCGACCAGATCGAGGGAGAATTCGCGGACCAGTTCGACGCCATCCTGAATCATTACACCGCCAAGGAGCTGTCGGAAAAGCCTTCCCTGCTGTTTGGGGAGCTCTATCCCTTCATTCATGAGAACGCGGACCTGATCACCGCCCTCATGGGAACCAACGGCAACCTGAATTTTGAAAACCGGATCAAGTCCATCATCCGTGAGCGGGCCCTCGCCAGATGGCTGGAGCAGAATTACAGCGAAGAGATGGACCAGGTGGGCGCCTTCCTCTCCTACATCGTCTCGGGATGCATCGGCCTGGTACAGTACTGGATTTCCACGGATTTTCACGAGACGCCGGAAAAGATGGCGCTCCTCACGGAGGCTTTCATTACCCGCGGCATCCACGTCTTCGAGATCCCCGGGGCGGATCCCGGCAGCCTCGCCGTGATGAAGCTTTGACCTGCTTACATTTTTTCAACAAAGAATGCGTACAGATCAGACTGTCCGAATGAATCGAGTCAGTGATCTGTACGCATTTTCTGTCTGTTCAGGAAGCACAGTGCCGGTTATCTGCGGAGCTGTCCGAGTCTCTCCCGCACCTGCGCCATCATCTGACGGTACTTCTCCTGTTTTTCCTTTTCCTCCGCAACCTTCTCCGCGGGTGCCTTGCTCAGGAACCGCTCGTTGGTGAGCATCTTCTCGGAGCGCAGAAGCTCTGCGGCGAGCTTCTTCTCCTCACCCTCAAGACGGGCGATCTCTTTCTCCACATCCACCAGGTCGGCAAGGGGGAGATAGAATGTCGCGTCAGCGGTGACGGCGGAAACCGAATCCCCGTCGACGCCTTCGCGATTCTCCAGGATTTCCACGCCGGAGGCGGAACCCAGCGCGGCGAAAAATGCCTTGCTGTGCTCAAAAATCCCGCGCACTTCCGCGCTGTCGGAAACCACGTACACCTTAGCCTTGCGGGACGGAGCAACGCCCATGGAGGTGCGGACCTCACGGATGGCGCGGACAGCCGCCTTAATCATGTCCGTTGCCTTCTCTTCCTCCGGGAAATGCCAGTCTTCCCTGTACTCCGGCCAGGAGGATACCATGATGGTTTCTTCCTCGTCCTGCAGGTTGCAGTAGATTTCCTCGGTGATGAACGGCATGAACGGATGCAGCAGCTTCAGCGCCTGCAGCAGCACGGTCCGGAGCGTCCAGATGGCGGCCTCCTTCGTGCTGTCATTGTCACTGTACAGGCGGGGCTTCACCATCTCGATATACCAGTCGCAGAACTCGTCCCAGATAAAGTCGTAAACCTTCTGCAGGGCGATGCCCAGCTCATATTTATCCAGGTTCTCGGTCACTTCCCTGGTCAGGGTGTTGACGCCGGAGAGAACCCAGCGGTCGGCCATCGTGAGCTCATCCGTGCCCACATTCCGGTTTTCGGCCTTCTCCAGGTTCATCATGATAAACCTGGAAGCGTTCCAGATTTTATTCGCGAAGTTCCTGCTCGCTTCCACACGCTTCCAGTAGAAGCGCATGTCATTGCCCGGCGCGTTGCCGGTCATCAGGGTCATCCGGAGCGCGTCAGCCCCGTATTTTTCAATCACGTCGATGGGATCGATGCCATTTCCCAGGGACTTGCTCATCTTGCGGCCGAACTCATCCCGGACCAGTCCGTGGATCAGCACCGTGTGGAACGGAAGCTTCCCCGTCTGCTCGATTCCCGAGAAGACCATGCGGATAACCCAGAAGAATATGATGTCATACCCGGT
>ONXW01000253.1 GCA_900321915.1 uncultured Eubacteriales bacterium | reverse complement strand
GACTTCCGGCTGCAGGCGCTCCACCATCTTTTTCGCGTTCTTGATGTTGTGCGCTGTGCCGTTGGCCACCAGCTCCTTCATGACGAAGGGCTTGAACAGCTCGACAGCCATCTCCTTCGGGAGGCCGCACTGATAAATCTTCAGCTCCGGTCCCACGACGATAACCGAACGGCCGGAATAGTCGACACGCTTGCCCAGCAGGTTCTGGCGGAAACGTCCCTGTTTGCCCTTCAGCATATCGGAGAGGGACTTCAGGGCACGGTTGCCCGGTCCTGTTACGGGGCGGCCGCGGCGTCCGTTGTCAATCAGAGCGTCCACAGCCTCCTGCAGCATGCGCTTCTCATTGCGGATAATGATGTCCGGTGCGCCCAGCTCCAGCAGGCGTGCCAGACGGTTGTTCCTGTTGATGATTCTGCGGTACAGGTCATTCAGGTCCGAGGTCGCAAAGCGGCCGCCGTCCAGCTGTACCATGGGGCGGATATCCGGCGGGATGACCGGGATAGCGGTCATGACCATCCACTCCGGCTTATTTCCGGAAGCGCGGAACGCTTCAATCACTTCAAGTCTCTTGATGATGCGCGCCCGCTTCTGGCCGGTGGAATCCGCCAGCTGCTTCCTGAGGTCTTCGGAATCCTTCTCCAGGTCAATCGCCTGCAGCAGCTCCAGGACCGCCTCAGCGCCCATACCGGCGCGGAAGGATTCATATCCGAACTTATCGATGGCGTCCCGGTATTCCTTCTCGGAGAGGACCTGCTTATAGCTCAGGTCGGTTTCGCCGGGATCCAGGACAATATAGGACGCGAAATACAGCACCCTCTCAAGAATTCTCGGGGAAATATCCAGCGCAAGGCCCATGCGGCTCGGGATTCCCTTGAAATACCAGATGTGGGAAACGGGCGCGGCCAGCTGAATGTGGCCCATGCGCTCTCTTCTCACGCTGGATTTGGTGACTTCGACGCCGCAGCGGTCGCAGATGACGCCCTTATAGCGGATCTTCTTGTACTTGCCGCAGTGGCACTCCCAGTCTTTTGTGGGTCCGAAGATTTTCTCACAGAAGAGTCCGTCCTTTTCCGGCTTCAGCGTTCTGTAATTGATGGTCTCCGGCTTCTTTACCTCGCCGTGGGACCACTCCAGGATTCTCTCCGGAGACGCAAGGCCGATCTGGATCGCGTCAAAGGTCAACGGCTGATAAGTATCTTTTGTCTCTGGCATGAACGGTACTCCCTTCTTTACTCTTCTTCTGAATAGTCATCGTCCGGACCGCCGGTGTAATCATCCTCTTCAAGCATCTCCTCGTCAAAGGAATCCTCCGGCTCAACATTTTCCAGCTGTCCGTTGCGGAATTCCTGCTCCGAGTAACCGTAATCGCCAAAGGATTCGCTGTGCGAGTAGCGTCTGCTCTCATTCTCCAGCACAGAGCGGAAGCTGGTCTCCGGTTCGTCGATGTTCTCGGACATATCCACCTCAGTGCCGTCCTCATTGAGAACTCTGACATCCAGCGCAAGCGCCTGGAGCTCCTTGAGAAGGACCTTGAAGGACTCCGGAACGCCCGGCTCGGGAATATTCTCACCCTTGATAATCGCCTCATAAGTCTTGACACGTCCCACAACGTCATCCGACTTGACAGTCAGGATCTCCTGCAGGGTGTACGAAGCGCCGTATGCCTCCAGCGCCCAGACCTCCATCTCTCCGAAACGCTGTCCGCCGAACTGGGCCTTGCCGCCCAGCGGCTGCTGCGTAACCAGGGAGTATGGGCCCGTGGAACGGGCATGGATCTTATCATCTACCAGGTGGTGCAGTTTCAGGTAATTCATGTGGCCGATGGTAACCGGCGCGTCAAAGAATTCCCCGGAACGTCCGTCGCGGAGGAGGACCTTGCCGTCGCGGCTGATGGGAACGCCCTTCCACAGGTTCCTGTGCTCCAGGTGGTTCCCCAGGTACTCCATCACGCCCGGATCAAGCGTATCTTTATATTTCTCCCGGAATTCTTCCCAGGAGGTGTTGACATAATCATTGGCCATCTCGAGGGTGTCCTGGATATCCTCCTCGTCCGCGCCGTCGAAGATCGGCGTGGCGATATCCAGTCCCAGCACCTTCGCCGCAAGGCTCAGGTGGATCTCGAGGATCTGCCCGATATTCATTCGGGACGGAACACCCAGCGGGTTCAGCACGATATCCAGCGGGCGGCCGTTCGGAAGGAACGGCATATCCTCCACCGGCAGGATGCGGGAAACGCAGCCCTTGTTGCCGTGGCGTCCCGCCATCTTGTCGCCCACGGAGATTTTTCTCTTCTGGGCAATGTAGATGCGCACGGATTCATTCACGCCCGGCGGCAGCTCGTCGCCGTTCTCTCTGGTAAATACTTTCGCAGCCACGACAATACCGTAAGCGCCGTGAGGCACCTTCAGGCTGGTGTCGCGGACTTCCCTGGCCTTCTCGCCGAAGATAGCGCGGAGCAGCCGCTCCTCCGCGGTAAGCTCGGTCTCGCCCTTGGGGGTAACCTTGCCGACCAGGATATCGGAGGAATTTGCCTCCGCACCGATGCGGATGATACCCTCTTCGTCCAGATCCTTCAGCGCGTCTTCACCGACATTCGGGATGTCTCTGGTGATCTCTT
>ONXW01000284.1 GCA_900321915.1 uncultured Eubacteriales bacterium | reverse complement strand
CTTCCCGTACAGGGACCGCAGCTCGCTCCGGGACAGATAGCGGGCTTTCCTGCGCCGAACTTGAATTCGAACGAAGATATGGTGGTTGAAGCGCCGAGAAAAAAGAAGTCAAGCAAAAAGAACGCCAGTCAGCCCCAGAATATCCAGAATGAGGGACCCCCATTGGTTGAGGGGCTCAACCAGATCCATTACGACCCCTTCAAACCGCAGCAGGACCCCCGGAGCGAATGGAGCACAACCGCCCAGGCGAATAACCTCCTTTGGAGAGGCGTGGGCAACACGATAGGTAAGGCTTCTGTACTTCCGGCATCCTTTGTGGGCAAGGTCCTGTACATTACCGGCGGGATCAAACACTCTGCCCACAAGAAGGCGGATAAGGGACAGCAGGTCAGGTCTCACATGGCTATTCCCGGAAGGGAAGGCATGGGATTTGACCCCAGAAAAAATACCGGCAAGGATATCCTGGAGGATTTCCGCCGGGTGCCTACCGTCTGGTCCTATCTTACTGCAGGCAGGGCAGTGGATAATAACGGCGATGACATTGACCCCAAAGTCACGGTGTATGTCGAACAGCCAAAGACAAGATCCTCCCGCAGCATGCACTTTACGGAGATGGGTCACACGATGCTGGGCATCGAATACACCCGGCACAGCAAGATCACCGGCAATAAGGAACGTTATAATATCAAGTACGGCTTTTATCCCGCGGGCGGATTTTCCAATCAGGCAGGGACGATGATGATGATGCGGGGAGCCGTGGTTCCCGGGCAGCTGATCGATGACGCGGGACACGACTACGATATCAGCAAGACCTATACCGTCACCACCCCGCAGATCGAAAGGATTGCCAAGGCTTCCGAGAGCTATACGGAAAAGGGCGGCTACGGATACTATACCCGGAACTGTACAACCTTTGTAAGAGATATGTTCAGAGAAGGCGGGATCGCAACTGACGCTGTTGACAGGATCTTTACAGAGGAAAAGGTGCGTTTCAATTCCGCAGGCCATACCGGCCTTGTGTTTGCCAACGCCTGGAACGTCTTCTACGATACGGACCTTCAGCGCAAGATGGGCAATCTGACGAAAAAGAATGACCACAGCTATCAGGGCCAGGGCAACAAACGTGTGACGAAGGCGGATTTTGACCGCTACAGGGCAACGAAAAATACCAGCGGCTTCGGACAGACAAGCCTGGCGCCCGCGTCCGCCGGCGAGAATATGCGCCGTATGACGGATTCCGAGGGCCAGCTCGGTTCCTACCGCTATGCCCCTGAGATGCTTAAGAAAAAGAAGGAGGACGACGCCTCCTCCGCCAGCGCTGATAATCTGGCCCAGCTGAGAAATGCTATCCAGACGGAAGGAGTGGCACTCTATAATAAGATCAACGGCATTATGTCGGAGGAACAGCAGAAAACTGCAGGGATAGACTTCTATGGATGGGTGATGAATCTGCAGGGAGCCGGCAGCGCAATCTTTACCCTGGACCGTGCCCGCCTGGACAAGCTGCGTACCCTGTCAGAGGAGGAGGCGGCTGACGCCAGTCTGTCTGAGCTGCTAACACCGAAGCAGGTAAAAGATGCCCATGCGGGGCTCTCTGATGAAATGGCGGATCTCAGTAAACATTATCAGACTGATCTTGGGTCCGACAGCAGGATAAATCCAGAGGTCATGAATCTTATGTCCACGATGCAGATCGCCCTCCGCATGCTGGATAACCTCTATAGAAACCAGGATAAGCTTACCGACACAGGAGATCTGGGTACACTGCGGGAGGATATGATCTCTCGCGGCTTTCATGTCCAGATAGGCGAAAACCTGGATGTGGCCATGACACCGACCCACTATGAATCCTATCTGCAGATCTATAAGACGCCGGAGGCTGCCGTCAAGGCGTATAAGAGATATCTGGATCTGAGGGCTGAATGGGGCGGTGATGACAAAAATTTAAAGACCTGGAAGAATCCGAAGAAATGGAGCAGCAAAAAACTCGACGAGTGGAACCGGCTCAACAGGAATGAAGAACTTGCCAGGCAGTATGATCAGTCCCACAGGGACATGCTGAACAAGGACGGATTTACCCAGAATGATATCGATTATGCTTTCCGGCTCAGGAAAATGGAACAGTCCGGGACTGTGAAGGCGACCGGGAGCATGTATTCGGATTACGGTTCGGCTTCCATGACATATATGGCGATCTTCTTTGACAAAGTCTTTGGCGGGATGCGGGAAACAGCGAAAAAGGATGCAAAGTCCGGAGGCATTCCGAGAGACGCTGACGCAATGGTCAGCTCGATGTGGCTGAATGATTATCTTACCAAAAAGACACACGCAAAGATGAAAGGAATGGCATCGATACTGCGCGGCATCATGCATGTCTATGACCATCCGACACGCGATCTGATCAAGGGAAGCTTCCGGATCTTTCTCCTGAATTCTTATCTGAGGAGAGTCTTCCCGGACACCGGGGAGTATGGAGCGAAGATTCAGGAATTCGGCATGGGGCTCGATGCCATTTATGCCGCTGTCATCAATAATCCGCAGATGAGTTTTTCGAAGACGATCGACGGAATCATCAATTTCCTGATGCTGGAGCACCAGAACGCCATGGATGAGAAAATGCAGAAGGAGCTTCTGGAGCCGAAAAAGAAAAAGAAGAAGAAATAAGCAGGAGACAGAAACAGAAGCGAAAGCGGTCTGATATCAGAAAATGTACGAATACAAAGATTATTTTGACGAAGAATACAGAAACGTGCCCTATCGGGAAGGCAGGGAGGAGCTGGAGGACTGGCTCCGCTTCCTGGATATGGTGCTTGAAGGATACCTCAGGCATAAGGGGCTTGGCAGGGAGGAAAAGCTCTTTTCGAGAGGCCTCGTAATCACTGAGTCCGAGCTGGAGAGCTACTTCGGCCAGCCGCCGTATATGCGGGAGCGGGATGTCTGCGATCCGGAGCTCGCCGCGGCGGTTATAGAAGCGCGCGCCTATATCAGAAACCGCGTGGCCCGCACCTTTGGGTTTCTGAACGCAGAGGAGCTTCAGGAACCGGCGGAGGATGAGATTGTCCTTTCGGATGAGGAAGAGGAACCGGAGGAAGAGACCATTTTCCCGGACCAGGAGGATGAACCGGAGGAAGAGACCATTTTTCCGGACCAGGAGGATGAACCGGAGGAAGTGAAGTTCGAGATCCTGTGGATCGACTCCCTGACGCGCGTCTTTGACCTGGATGACAAGGGCGTGATGGCGCTGCTCCTGGCGTATGCTTCGGCGACGGACCGCCGCTATGAGCGTATCTTCGGTTTCCTGCAGGATGATATCACCAAGGGACGGCCGACCATCGGGCTGCTGAACGCCCTGATGGACCGGATCACGCCGCGGGACG
>ONXW01000252.1 GCA_900321915.1 uncultured Eubacteriales bacterium | reverse complement strand
GTTCGGACTGAAAGCGGAGCAGCGGCAGGTCCTGTCCCAGAAAATGATCCAGTCCGCGCAGATTCTGCAGATGAACTCCCAGGAGCTTGGAGAGTACATCCGGGACCTGGCGCTGGAGAATCCGGTAGTCGACATTGTGGAGAAAGCGCCGGAACGGGTCAAAGACAAGAAAGAAGAAAAAGAAGAGGAAGAGCGCCTGGATTTCTATGAGGAGCGGGGCTATGCCTCTTTTACCGGCGCTGACTCCGAAGACCGGGAGGAATTCAATTTCAGCGTCGACCGCGGGGAGAGCCTGGCAGAGTATCTCAGGGCCCAGCTGATGCAGGCGGAATTCGACGAAAAAGACCGGAAGGTGCTGGATTTCATGCTGGAGAGCCTGGATTCCAGGGGATATATGACAGAAGACCCGGAATACATCATGAGCACCTTCGGTGTGACGCGCGGGGATGTGAAGCGCCTGCTGGGAGTGATACAGGGCCTCGACCCGGCGGGGGTCGGCGCGAGGAACCTTGCGGAATGCCTGATCCTGCAGGCCGGCCGGCGGGGCATCCTCTCTCCCCTCATGGAGATTCTCCTGCGGGAGCACCTGGAGGATATCGCGGCGAACCGGCTGCCTTTCCTGGCAAAGGCCTGCGGCACCACCATGGAGAAAATTTCCGGCATGCTGGAACAGATAAAGGATCTCAATCCCAAACCGGGCAATTCCTTCTCCGACCGGCGTCAGCTGCGCTACATTTCCCCGGATGTTATATTTGTCAAATTCGCGGACCATTTTGACATCCTCCTGAACGAACGGCTGTATCCCGGAATCCGCGTCAATGAGTATTACCGTGACCTGAGCCGCGACAGCGACGACAGGGAAGTGGTCGAGTACCTGAACGGCAAGATCCGCCAGACGGAGTGGGTCCGGGAGTGCATCGAGAAGAGAAACAGCACCCTCCTGAAGATATCCCGGCAGCTGTTCCTGTTCCAGAAGGACTTTTTCCTGGAGGGCAGCAAAGCCCTGCGTCCCCTTAGGATGTCGGATGTGGCGGAGGCGCTGGACATTCATGAATCCACCGTGAGCCGGGCAGTCAAGGGGAAATATCTCCAGTGCTCCTACGGCGTTTACCCGATGAGCTATTTCTTCCGCGGCGGCATCACCTCCGGGGAGGGGAAAGCCGTTGCCACCGACCGTGTCCGGGACCGGATCCGGGAGATCATCGATAAAGAAGACAGGAAAAAGCCCCTGAGCGACCAGAAGATCTGCGAGATGCTGGAGAAGGAAGGGCTCGGCGTATCACGCCGCGCTGTCGCGAAATACCGTGACGAGATGGGGATTCCGGCCACATCAAAGCGGAGGACATACGGAGAATGACCGAGAAACTGAATGTGGAGAGAGATATTGCCCTGGATGTGCCGCGGGACGTCGCTTTTATCATAAGGGAACTGCGGAAGGCCGGACATGAGGCGTTTGCCGTCGGCGGCTGTGTGCGCGATACCCTGCTGGGGCGTGCCCCGGGCGACTGGGACATCACCACATCCGCCCTTCCGGAGGAAGTGAAAAGGGTGTTCCGAAGGACCATCGATACGGGGATTCAGCATGGGACTGTGACCGTCATGCTGCACCGCACGGGATATGAAGTGACGACCTACCGGATCGACGGGACTTACCGGGACGGGAGACATCCCGACCATGTGACATTTACCGGAAACCTGGAGGAGGACTTAAAGCGCCGGGATTTTACCATCAATGCCATGGCATGGAGCGAAGAGACCGGCATTGTGGACATCTTCCGGGGGATGAAAGACCTGGAAGACGGCCTTATCCGCTGTGTGGGGACGCCGAAAGACCGGTTTACGGAGGACGCGCTCCGGATTCTCCGCGCCGTCCGTTTTTCCGCCCAGCTGGATTTCAGGATTGAGGAGGAAACCCTCCGCGCCCTCCCTGACATTGCCCCGAACCTGGTCAATGTCAGCAGGGAGAGGATCCAGACGGAGCTTACAAAGACCCTCCTGTCCGGACATCCGGAGAAAGTGCTCCTGGCGGAAGAGACGGGAATGACGCCCTATATCTCGGAAAGCTTCGGGGAGATATTCCGGGGACAGACCGCGGAGTTTTTCAGGGAACGCCTTCTGCGGGCAGCAGGGCTGCCGGCGGACAGGATTCTGCGCTGGGCCGCCCTCCTTGCGGAAACCGGCCCTTCTTTAACAGAGCGGATTCTCCGGGAGCTGAAGCTGGACAGGGAGACCATCGAAGGGGCGGCAGTCCTGGCGGCGGATTTTCATGTGAAGCTTCCTGAGAAGGCAGAAGAGGGGGAGGAAGAGACCCTGTACCGGATCCGGAAAATGATGAGCCGGATTCCCGCGGAGCTCTTTGACAGGCTGATTCTCCTGAAACAGGCCCTGCTTCCGGAAGAGAGGGACGCCGTGGAGGAGGCTCGCGCAGAGGCGGAGGCCATACGCGCCCGAGGGGACTGCATCTCTGTAAAGGATCTCGCTGTAAACGGCGGCGACCTCATACGCGCCGGCATAAAGCCCGGCCCGGAGATGGGAAAGGTCCTGCAGGACATGCTGGACTACGTGCTGCGGTATCCCGGGGAGAATGAGAAAGATAAGCTTATAGAAAAGTTTGCGGTCTGAAGCGGGACGCCGTCCCGGCAGCCCGTACGGCGGCATTTTAACAAAAAAAAGGAGAACCTCCGGCCTGGTGCCGGAGGTTCTTTTAAGGGGAATGGTAGGTATTAAAGGAGTTATCATTATTGAAGGGGGGACCGGGCAGTTTTGCCTGCCCGGCATGAGTATGAAAAAGCTTTTTTCGCTTCGATTACCTTATCAAGTAATCTGGTATTAGTATAAAAAACAAATGTGACC
>ONXW01000249.1 GCA_900321915.1 uncultured Eubacteriales bacterium | reverse complement strand
ATTGCATCGTTGTGTTCAACAGGGAGAAGGACAGGGCGCTTTTCTGCAAAAGGAAGAAGGACCCCTACATCGGCCTGTACAACTTCGTGGGAGGAAAAGTGGAGCCGGGGGAGGAATCCGCGGCGGCGGCCTACCGGGAGCTGGAGGAGGAGACGGGCATTACCGGGAAGGAGATACGCCTGTTCCGCCTGATGGACCTGACCTATTATTACCAGGGGTTTTCCCTGGAGATCTATGTGGGGAAGCTGTCGGAGGACGTCGCCCTGCGGGAGGAGAAAAATCCCCTTCTGTGGCTTCCCCTCACGGAAAATTTCGCCGACAGGGAGAGATTTGCCGGAGACCAGAACATCGCCCATATCATGAACGTTGCGCTGAAACACCCTCTGCGGTGACATTTTCCAGTGAAATAAAAAAAGGAGGTGAACAGCTTTGGAGAAGTCAATTTACAGTATGATCTGTGACAGTATGACGGACGGCATCCTTAAGGAGGGGTTTTCCCTGACGGAGGAGGACCCGGACACGTCAGAACTGCGCTACGCGCCGGGAGCCATGGACGGCATCTTCATGTACCATATGGGACGTGACGGGATGAGCGATGAAGCGGCGGAGGAGATGGCCCGCTGCGTAAATTCCGCGGCTTCGGGAAACGAGGAGGAGACGGAGAGGCTGTTCGCCGTTTGGACACGGGAGAACCGGGCGATAGCGGTTATCGATGATCTGCAGAATTATGTGCGGGAAAATGCCGCCTCCCTGAATGCCGGCAATGTGTATAAAACCGCCCGGCACATGATTACAAAGTCATCCGATGCGGAGTGCGTGAAGATCGGCATGGAGTTTATGGAGCTGTTTGAGCGCGTCGATGAGGACACGAAGGAAGCTATCCGCAGGCTCGGGCAGTTCGACGAGTTTACCGTCTATGCCCTCTGGGACATGAAAAAGTGGGAGAACGGCAATCAGGAGATATTTTCGCTGGCAAAGAAGGTCACGGGCTGGGGGCACATCCACGCCCTGGAGCTTCTGGAGCCGGAGACGGAGGAGATACGGGAGTGGATCCTGCTCCACGGCGTGTCGAACGATGTGCTGGACGCCTATTCCGCCCTGACATGCTATGAGAAATCCGGGGCGGCGGAGGTGCTGTCCGGAACACCCGCAGAGGAAGAATACCGGGCCCTCCTGGTGATGTTTGACGCCCTTCTGGACGAGGGGCCCGTCCCCGGGATTTCCCGGGTGGAGAATGCGGAGGAGATGCTTCTGCGGCTCCTGGAGCTTTCGGACCGGTATGAAATGGATATGCGGGAGTACGCGCATATCCTGCGGATAAAGGACTGGGCTGAGGAGGACGGCGGTTTTCCGGCGGTGGCGGATTCCTGCGCCCGCATCCTGAAGTCGCCCGCCTGCGCGGACGCTGTCATGAAGGCGGCGGAGAACGGGGAAGGGCTTGAACTTGCCGAATACCTGGAACTCCCGTACCGGCAGGAGCTCCTGTCCTGCATGTACCGGGATTTCGACAGGTTCTGCGTACAGTGCGGCCGTCTCATGAAGGATGAGGCTTACGTGCAGTCCGTACTCACGCTGTTCCGGGGGCATATTCCTCTGGACCGGGTGGAAGGAGCCCCGGTGGAGGATGTGGGCTTCGGACCGGAGTACAAATACCAGAACCAGCTGCAGTACCTGCTGCAGGAGCTGGACGGGATGCCCCTGACGGGAAAAGAGTTTGTGAAGGCCGGCCTGAAGAGCCCGCTCACCCGCAACAGGCACCGGGCCCTGGAGGTACTGAAAAAATGGGGCCGGAAGGAGGGAAAGACCCTGGAGGAGCTTTCCCCGGAACTGTACGGAACGGTAAAGGATATGGAGAAGACAGAGATTTATCCCGCCAATAAGGAGATGATCCGGATGTTCCTGGAGGGGCGGGTATAACTGGCGAGCGTGTCTTGAACGATTGGCAGTCAGACGGTGGGAGGTGCCTGTATGGACAGAGAGGACCTGGCCTGGGAAGAGATTTCGACGGAACATATTGTACAGGATGAGTGGATCGATTTCAGGAGATCGGCCTACCGGTTCCCGGACGGGACGACGTTTGAACCGTACTATTCCTACAGCCGCAGGGATTATGTGGTGATTGTGGCATCGGATGAGGACGGGAACTACATCTGTGTCAGGCAGTACCGGCAGGGAATCGGCGAGGTGACGACGGAATTTGTCGCCGGCGGCCTGGAGAGAACCGACGGGAAGGAATACGGCGGCACATCCGGCGGACAGGCCGAAGATGCCCTGGAGGCCGCGAAGAGGGAGCTCCTGGAGGAGTCAGGCTATGTCTCGGACGAATGGGTTCACCTGCTGACACTGCCGTCAAATGCGACCATCGCGGACAATTATGCTTTCCTCTACTATGCCGGAAACTGCAGGAAGGTGTCGGGACAGCATCTCGATGAGACGGAATTCCTGAATGTGGAGCTGCACAGCAGAGAGGAAATTGAGGAACTGATCCGCACCGGGAAGTTCCAGCAGATGGCCCACGTGGCGGCATGGTACCTGGCAAAGGAACGGGAGAGGTTATGATCTATATTATCCGGCACGGACAGACGGAAAAGAACAGGGCAAAACTGCTGCAGGGCCGAAGCGACGTCCCCCTGAATGACGAGGGAGTGAGGCAGGCCCTGGAAGTCGCGGAAAAACTGGCGGCGGAGGGGATAGTATTTGACAGGATCTACACCAGCCCGCTGATCAGGGCGGTGCAGACTGCGGAGATCATCGCCGGACATGTCCCGCATACGGTGGACCCGCGCCTGATAGAAATGGATTACGGCCCCTATGAGGGCATGGATCTCAGGAACCCCGCCCCGGAAGTGATGACATTTTTCAGGGACTTTGTCAACAATAAGGCCCCGAAAGGGATGGAGGAGCTTTCCCATGTGGTATCCCGCCTGGGAGAATTCCTGGAGGACATCCGGGAAGAGGCGGCGGATAAGAATATCCTGATATCCACCCACGCCATCGCCATGAAGGGCGCTTTGGAATACCTGATGCCGGCGTCCCGGGGGAGCTGGTGGTCGAGATACATCGGCAACTGCGCCGTGTTCCGGATCGGCTTCGACGGGAAAGGGAGATACACCGTTCCGGAGGAGTGGCAGTAGGATTTCTCTTGATCGAACCTGTGTTCTGTTATATAATGAAAAAGGAACACATGTTCGCATTTGGAGAAAGAAGGCTGTTATGAGACTGTATGTGGATATGGACGGGACGATGACGGAATACCGGACGGCGGCAACGCTTGAGGACTATATGACGGATGGCTTCTATGCGTCGCTGGCGCCCACGGAGCTGGCGGCTTTTTTTGATCACATGGCTTACTCCCGCCCAGATGCGGAAGTGTTTGTGCTGTCTGTGTATATCCTTCCTGCAGCGCTGCGGGAGAAAAATGACTGGCTTGACAGGTGGTGCCCGCATATTGACAGGGCCCACAGGATTATCATCCCTTCAGGGACGGACAAGGCGGCCGCGATAGAGGAGCGCACCGGGAGAGACCTGGGCAGGGACGACGTTCTCATCGATGACCACACGCCGAACCTGATCGCCTGGAGAAAGTCCGGAGGCAGGGCCATCAAGTGGCTGAACGGGGTGAACGGATACGGGAAACGGTACAGCGGGGAGCGGATCGGGGATGTATTCCATCTGCGGAACGCGCTGATAAAGGCGGGGTGAGCAGGGCAGGATGAACCGGATCATTATTCATGTGGATATGGATGCGTTTTATGCCTCCGTGGAGATAAGGGATAATCCGTCTCTTAAGGGGAAGCCCCTGATTATCGGATCGCTCCCGCAGGAGCGGGGCGTGGTCGCCACCTGCAGCTACGAGGCCAGAAAGTACGGCGTCCGGTCCGGGATGAATATCAAGGAGGCGTATCTCCTGTGCCCGAACGGACTGTTCATGCACCCCGATTTTGAAAAGTACAGGTCGGTTTCGGCAAAGCTCCATGAGATATGGTATTCCTATGCGTCGGCTGCCGAGGCGGTGTCCCTGGACGAGGCATACCTGGATGTGACGGAACAGGCGGGAGACTGGGAGGGCGCCCGGAGAATCGGGCACCTGATCAAGGATCGGACCCGCAGAGAACTGGGGCTTACCTGCTCCGTCGGGGTGGCGTACTCCAAGACAGCAGCCAAAACCGCCAGCGAGGAGAAGAAGCCGGACGGATACTTTGAGATTCCGACGGCGGAGGATTTTGTGAACCTTCTCATCGACCGGGATGTGGGGTGTCTCTATACCGTGGGGGAGAAGACGGCGCAGAAGCTGAAATCCTACGGGATCCATACGGTCCGTGACCTGCAGGAGAGGAAGGAGGAGGTCGTCCGCCTTCTCGGAAAGCAGGGACACCTTATCGTGAGCCTTTCCCACGGCATTGATGACAGAAAGGTAACGCCCTACCGGCCGGAGGACGCGAAGTCCATCAGCCGGGAGATTACCTTCCAGGAGGATGTGGAGGATTTCGATTTCCTGAAGGATGTTCTGATCCTCCTGTCGCTCAGCGTCATAGACAGGGCGGAGCGCCACGGGCTTCACGGCGGCGGCGTCACACTGAAGATCACGTATGCGGACATGAAGGGGATCACACGGTCCCGCCTCGTGACATCCTGCGGTTTCGCGTACACGGTCTATGAGGAGTCGGCAAAGCTTCTGGACCAGATTGAGAGGCGGCCGGTAAGGCTTATCGGAACCGGTCTCTACAACCTCACGGAGGAGGAAAACAGGCAGCTTTCCTTCGAGGACATCCTGGAAGAAAACAGGCAGGAGAAAAACCGGCGGATGGAAGACCTGCTGGAGGGACTGCGGGAACGCTATCATCTGGATTCCTGCGGTTTCCCGGAAGAGATCCTGCGGGGGGAGAAGCTTTACCGGACCATTGAGTATATGAGAAAGAGCGGGAAACAATAATCAGCTGCGGGGGGTGGCTTAAGGATATGACGCTGGACGAGGAGTGCCGGCTTTCCTACTTTAAGGAGATTGCTGTCCTGGACCGGGATCACCATGTGATCCTGGTCCAGCATGCGGAGAGCGGTAAAATCTTTGTAAAAAAAGAGCTTGAAGTCTTCGACGCGGAGGTAATGCGGCACCTGCGGGACCATCATGTCCGGCACACCCCGGTAATCTACGAGGCGGTGGAGGACGGGAACCGGATGATCCTGATTGAGGAGTACATCAGCGGTCAGACGCTTAAGGAGCTTCAGGATATGCGGGGAACGTTTCCGGAGGAAGAGGTGCGGTGGTACGCGTCCGCAGTCTGCGGCATACTGGCGGAGCTGCACAGCCAGGTTCCCCCTGTGATTCACAGGGATATCAAGCCCTCGAATATCATGATCACCCCGGAGGGGGTGCCTGTACTCCTGGATATGAATGCCGCGAAACGGTACCGCGAGGCCGGGCGCGACACGCAGCTTATCGGGACCCAGGGGTACGCCGCGCCGGAGCAGTACGGCTTCGGCGCTTCCGACGTCAGGACGGATATCTATTCGATGGGTGTCCTCATGAATGTGCTGCTGACGGGGCATTTTCCGAATGAACAGAGGGCAGAGGGGCTGCTTGGCCCCATTATCGGCAGGTGCCTCAGGATGAATCCGGAGGAGCGTTTTTCCTCGGCGGGGGAGCTTCTTGCGGCTCTTTCGGGGACGGCGCCGGCCAGGCCGGGGATGTCCCTGGAATCATACGGGGAAGTGAAGAGCGCGCCTGCTCCTTTTCATGATACGCCGGCGGAAAAATACAGCGGATGGAGGAGGTACCTTCCGCCCGGGTTCCGGAGCGGGCGGATATGGGTCATGGCCCTGTCGCTTCTCGGATATCTTATGCTGTTTTCCATCGCGAAGGATTATAAACCCTCCGCGCCGGGAATGGACAACCGGCTTCTCTGGCAGTGCGCCATGGTGGCGTCGGTCCTCCTGCCGGTGTTTTTTACCGCGGATTACTGCGGGATACAGGAGAAGCTGCATATAAACGGGATAAAGAATCCGACGCTCCGGTGGCTGGCCATTGCCCTGGCCGATGTCCTGCTGTTCTGGCTGGTGGTGATTTTCTGCGCGCTGGTGGAAGGGTGATTCTGCTTTGCGCGATATGGAGGAAAGAGGTTTTATTTATGAAAGCGGATAAAACGACGGGGACCCTTACGGAAATCCTGAAGGGGACAAAGCCGGAGGAGGCCGGAAGCTATCTCTCAGAGTACAGCGATGAGCTCCTTGAGAAGGACCGGCCCTTTGCGGCGTTTATGAGAAAGACCCTGAAGTCTCACGGGCTGCGGCAGCAGGAGGCTTTCCTCGCCGCGGATATCTCGGAGGGCTACGGCTATAAGCTCCTCGCCGAGGAGAAGCACACGAGGCAGCGCGACACTGTTCTCAGACTGTGTCTGGGCGGCAGGTTTACGCTGACAGAGACGCAGCGGGCCCTTAAGATCTGCGGGATGTCGCCCCTCTATGCGAGGTCCCCGCGGGACGCGGTGCTGATCATCGCCCTGAATACGGGAATATACCGTATACCGGAGGTAAATGCCCTCCTGGAAGAGCACGGGATGGAGCCGCTCCGCGCGACAAAAAGCGTGGAGGAATAACTTCCTTTCAGGTTTATGAAGATATGCTTAATTTGCGCAATTCTGACATTTTTCATGTTATACTGATATCCGGGCGCCGCTTTGCGTCCGTACCAAATCTGAAAGGAGAGCAGGAAGATCCTGCATTGAATTTATGAAAAAGAGTTGGATTGCATTTATGACGGTTGGACTTCTGGAAGCTGCCATGTTTGCAGGCTGTACTACGGCCACGGCACCGGAGACCGGCGCGGCCCAGGAAAGCGGCCAGACGGAAGAGAGCGGGGAATCCGAGCAAAAGGGGGAAGATTCCCCCGTCACCATGGATGAGGTCTGGGAGGCGAATACGCCCGCGAAGCTCCTGGAAAATCACGACAGCATTTCCGTCGCTGTCCGGACAGGGGAATCCCTGTCTATGGTGATTTACCAGACAAAGGACATGTATGCTGAGATTCAGTCCGGAGGGGAGCTGCCCGAGGATAACTATTCCTATATTACGGACGGGGAATACGAGGGCTGTATTTACGCCGACAGCGAGGGAAATGAGCGGTTCGCCAGGATCCTGTACGCCATGGAGGATGCGGAGACAGTCCCGCTGGAAGAGATGATGCCTGTGCTCACGGAGGAGTGTCTGGACAGGACGATCTCCGAGAGCAGCACCGAGGGGACGTTCCTGACGGCGAAGGCGGTGCTGGATGAGGCGGAAACCAGGGCGGTGCTGGGTGAGACCTTCGGCCTCCTGATCCCGGAAGAATACAAGGACGCGACGATGGAATACGTGTTCCGGATGGATGCCGCTACCCTGGAGCTGGAAAACCTCACCAAGACCCTGAAGCTTGCGGACGGAACCAGTGCGGAGTTTGAGAAGACAGAGGTTTCCTTTGACGAGGCTGCGCCGGATGCGGTGCAGAGAATTGCCGACCTGCTGGACGATTCCCTGAATGCGGAGGAAGACAGATCTATCACTGTGATTGCGGAGCCTAAGACAGAGAATGAGGAGACCTTCTCCTTTGACATCGGACGGGGCATCAGCGCGAATATCGTCTGTGAGGACGGCTATGCGCTCTTTACCGACATGGCCGGCAGGGACCTGTTCTTCTTTGACGATTCCGAAAAGGATATGACACTCTATGCGCTTCCGGTGAAGGAAGTCTATCCGGTATCCTCCTACAGCGAGGCGGGTCCGGATCTGGAGGACGGCGTCTATTCCGGGCAGATTGATCCTGACTCCGTGAAAAAGGACGGGGATACCTGGAAGGTTACAGCCGAGATTTTCGGCTATGAGCAGTTCAGCGCTTCTGATATCGCTGATATCTCTGCGGGGGATGTGATATACATCCTGGAGAAGCCGGTTACCGTGAAGAGCGTCACTGTGCTGAACGGTCCTTCCGGAAACGCGGCCGGCGTGACGGTGACTGACCGCTACGGCACGGCGTACAAGCTGTTGAAGGAAGAGAAGATTTATTACGTGAAGGGTGAGGACACATCCCACCAGCTGTATTCCCTGGGATCCGCGGAGTTCGCTTTTGCGGATGATATGAATATCGTCGATACCACCAGGGAGACGCCGGCCAGCGACGCCGAGGTGACAGGTATCGGGGATCTTCCGAACAGTATCCAGAACAGCAAGAACAAAGACTGGTCCGCGGCTGCGAACGATATCATTCTCCAGGGCGGGACCATTGCCCGGATTGTCCGCAAGGAAGCGGAATAACACATGAGAAAAAGAGTATTTCTAATCATGGCCATCCTGTGGATGGCCATGATTTTCTGGTTTTCATCCCGGGACGCGGACCTCTCCGCCATGGACAGCACACGCATCGGGCGCCTGGTTGCCCGGTTTCTTGCGGGCGGCTTTGAGGGATGGGAGGAGAGCGCGAAGGAAGCTTTCGTGCTTTCCATTGACCACGCGGTGCGGAAGACGGCCCATTTCCTGGAATATCTTGTCCTGGGATTCCTCCTGTCCGGTGTGTTCGGCGAATACCGCATGCGGCCCGGAAAATGGATGAAGCGGGCCTGGATTGCGGGAACCCTGTATGCCTGTACCGATGAGGTTCACCAGATTTTTACCGCCGGACGCAGCTGCCAGCTGTCGGATATCTGCCTGGACAGTATCGGGACCATCACAGGGGTCCTGCTGTTCCTGCTGATTTTATGGCTTACGCCTGTGTGGCAGACCTTCCTGTACCGGATGGGCTTCGGGGGATAACTGCAGTGTTTTCAGAATTTTACATGAAGCGTATTCCCGAAGTCCTGGTCTTTTGCCGCTTCGGCCCGGTCCATCTCATCGTAGACCGCGTTGTTCCTGTCGCAGGCCTCCGGAAGATAGAGAACGGAGACCGATCGGTCTGCCTCCGGAACGATCTCCGGAATAAGGAGCCCCGGCACCTTCCGGATCAGGTTCCGGACGTCGGCCGGCTCCGAAAGGCTTAAGTTCAGGACGGCCATGGGGATGACGGAGGAGCTGTAAAAACAGGAAGCTTCCCCGCTGCATTCCAGGTGAGACGTGAAGGTCTTCACCAGCTTTTCGCGGATCTCTTCATCCCCGGTATCCTGGGGCACCTCCAGGATGCGCCAGGGCATGCCGATGAAGAGCTCGAAGGTATCGGAAGATAACTGATGGTACAGGCCGTATTTGATGAGGTTGCTGACGGAGGTCGCGTAACCCATGGGCATGGTCTCTTTTACGTACTGGTCCAGTTCTTCCACAGTGTCCTCAGGCAGGTTGAAACGGATATTCATCATAATTGCTCTCTCCCGGATGGTATGGATTATTTCTTATACGGCGCGCTCGGCGCCGCTTTTTTTTACAGAAAGATTATATCATGATGGGACGTT
>ONXW01000246.1 GCA_900321915.1 uncultured Eubacteriales bacterium | reverse complement strand
GGGAAATGGCAGAAAACAACCGCCGTCAAATCCTACGGGGAAATGCGCCCGACGGACGTGGTCCCCGTCATCGCGCCGGACCGCTCCGGCCGGCGCGCCGTCTTCCCAATGAAATGGGGCTTTTCCGGGAAATCCCTCCTGATGAATGCCCGCGTGGAGACGGCTTCCTCCAAACCCACCTTCCGGGAATCCTGGACGAGGCGCCGCTGCATTGTCCCCGCCTCCTGGTATTTCGAGTGGGAACACCTGAAAAGCAACGACGGCAAGACCAAAACCGGCGACAAATACATGATCCAGCCCAAAGACTCCACCATGACCTGGCTCTGCGGCCTGTACCGCATCGAGGACGGCCTGCCGGTCTTCGTAGTGCTGACCAGAGAGCCCGGGGAAGAAATCCGCTTCATCCACGACCGGATGCCGCTGATCCTCCCGGAAAACCTCATTAACGACTGGATCCGCCCCGACGCAAGGCCGGAAGACCTGCTCGGCAGCGCCCTGACCGAGATGGTGTTTGAGAAAAGTGACTGAGGCAGGAACGGGCCGCCACTTCCGTGGCGGCCCTCCTCATATCTTCCGCCCTCTCAGGCGGACTCTTCCGCTCAGAAAATCTGGCCCGGAAGTCTCAGTTTCACCTTTTCGGGAAACTCCCTGTCGAATATCTCGACATCCTCATCCCTGACATAATACCCCTGCGGCGTCTGGTAGACTCCCGTGATGCCGTCCAGGTATCCCGGAACCAGCTCCCTGCAGAGAAAGAATGACGCGTCCGCGTCCTCCGGCAGGTCATGGTACCGGATGCCGAACTTTCCGGCATAATCAAAGCCGCAATTGCCGTAGAATCCGATGTTGCCCTCAAACAGGACAGCGCCGTACCCGAGGGCTTTCGCTTTCTCCAGAGAATAGTCAAGCAGCGCCTTGCCGTAACCCTGGCGCTTGCGTTCCGGCAGGATGCCGATGGGACCCATCGTCAGCACGGGGATGATTCTCCCGTCGTCAGCCTCGATGACGGTCTCCATAAACATATTTTGGCCGATCAGCCGTCCGTCCTGTTCCATTACGAAATCCAGCTCTCTCACGAAAGCCGGGTCGTCCCGGAGCACGTGAATCACATAGTGCTCGCTGCAGCCCGGGCGGTATACATTCCAGAACGATTCCCTGACAAGATTTTCAACTTCCCTGTAATCTTCCTTCTTTTCCGAACGGATAATATAGTCATTTTTATTCATTATTTTTCCTCCTGAACATTGTTGACCGCAACTGCTTTCACAAGCGGGAGGTTTGTCTGACTGCAAGCAAACCTCCCGGTCAGCCCGCAATCTCCGTTGTGTTGTACTTTCTCAAACAGCACTCTCCTTATAGAAAAATTATTTATCATCAGGCCTTATGGCCCGATTATCAATGGAATTCATCAGTCCCGTCAGAAATTATACTCATACAGGCTGAACGCCGGTATGTCTCCTATGTCCAGCTCCAGATCCGCGTCCCCCACATAGAGGAAACCGTTCTTCTCAAAAAGGCTTCTCGCCGGCACATTGGTGGGGACGATATCCACGCGTAAAGCCTGATATCCGTCCGCCAGATCCCTGCTCCACCGGCCCTTCCGGTAACTTCCCTGCGGTTCGGCATTCAGGACAAAGGCAGCGAGAATCGATTCTCCGTCCTCGCAGATATACTGGGACCCGGACCCGGTAAAGGCCCGCCTCTATCTCGTCACAGCCTGGATAATCTTTTCCACGGCAGGCTTCGCCTCCGGGATCGGGAACAGCGGATAGACATGGTTCATGCCCTCCGCGACAATCAGCTCATTGGACGGGTCCTCGTCCAGCATCTGATAACACTTAACCGTATCCGGATACAGGATATCGCCGGTTCCGATTAATACCGTCACGTGGTTTATCCCCTTCAGGTCGCCGTAGATTGGGCTTACCTTCGGGTCATGCGGGTCCAGGTCTCCCGCCCAGTATCTCCCGGCAACGCGCAGGGACGGCGCGTAGAGGAACGGGTCAGACGGCTGGTATTCCTCTATCTCCTCATTCTCCATGGTGACATCCACCCACGGGGAGATAAGCACGAGCTCATCGGGCATCCGGATCCCCTCCGCCCTGAAATACTCCGCCAGAGCGAGCGAGAAACCGCCGCCCGCCGAATCGCCCATCAGTATGATCTTTTTATCCGGGTATTTTTCGGCATATTTCCTGTACTCCGGCACAATCAGGTCATATCCTTCCTTATAAGTGGCAAATGGCACCAGCCGGTAGATCGGGACGATGACCTGCGCCCCCGTACCCCTGGCAATCTTATCAATCAGGAGCCAGTGGGGAAGCAGGATGTCATGGCGGTAGGCGCCCCCGTGAATATAGAAAATCACACAGGGAGCTTCCGGATCCTCATTGACATAGACCATCCGCCCGTTTTTGCTGTCCTGATATCTGGCGTTCAGGAACGCCGGCGGAAGGCACAGCTTTTCCCCCTCGAGAAACGCCTCCTGCATCATCTGCTCCGTCTCTTCCTCCGGGACCTTCGGCCAGAACTTCAGAAGCTCTGACATCACCCTGGCCTGAAAACTCTTACTCATACGTCTCCTCCTCTTCCCCGATACCGTCGGCCGTGGGCGGAGTATCATACGGCCACTCGATCAGGCGCACATTGTTTTCCTCGCAGAGCTTCCGCTTCTGCAGGTCCAGCTCCTTCCGCTGCGACAGCGCCTCCGCCCCGCCGAAGAATTCGACGGGAAGGTAATGCTGGATTCCCTGGTACTCTATGGCTGTCCTGAGAGACGGGATATAGATATCCAGGCTCTGCCGGCCCAGCCATTCCGGACGGTACTGGTACAGCGTGTCCGGGTACCTCTCCCTGACTGCGTGAAAGAGGGAGAGCTCGTGCTTCCATTTGGGTCTGATGATTCCGTCTGCAGTAAGTTTTGTCCTTATCTTTGTCCGTTCCAGCCTCCAGTCGGTTTTGAATCCGTCCTTCTCCTCATAGAGGAAAAGGTCCGTATACCACCACTGGAAGAAGGGCATGATAATTTCAGTCAGGTTCCGGAAGAATTCCAGCTCGGAGGAGAAATACCCGCACTCCAGGATATGGCGGATGTTCCTCCGGACATAGACCGTCTTCACCGGGTTGTAATGCCAGGGGAGATTCCCCTGGTACTTGGCGATCCTGTCCGGCAGGTAGGGCGACCGCAGGACGACCCCGTCCTCCCACAGGTGGGTGTGGTACCAGGGCAGGGAATAATCGTACAGGGAATAGCCCCCGTACAGGTCCTCCGCGGTATTTGTGTAGAGCAGGTGGTACATCAGGAGGACAGACTCCATGTCCTGCTTGTCGAAGACGGCGAGGTAATGCGTCTTATTCTCGTCCGGGAACAGGTTCTGCACCGTCCGCAGGGACTCCGCCCGCCTGCACACCTCCATGATCACGACAAACTGCGTCACGAAGCTTTCCGGGAACAGGAAACAGGCCTTATAGTCCGTATCGAGCCCCGCAAACTGCTCCATAAACGCCGTTACATGCGGGTTTTCCGGAAGGGGCCCCGCCTTCTCGATAAGCTCCTTCGCGGCGTGCCGGTAGGGCAGGTCCGACAGGGACAGCTGCACCAGGAACCGGT
>ONXW01000361.1 GCA_900321915.1 uncultured Eubacteriales bacterium | reverse complement strand
GGCGAAGGCAGATGAAAGCAGGATATGATGTAATTATCATCGGCGGAGGAATCGTCGGCTGTGCCACCGCCTTCGAGCTGGCAAAGAGAGGCATCACGGACGTGCTTCTGATTGAAAAGCGGTTTCTGGACGCGGGAGCTACCGGGCGCTGCGGCGCCGGCATCCGCCAGCAGTGGGGATCCGAGCTGAACGCGCGCATCGCGCTGGAGAGCACCCATATCTTTGAACACCTGGAAGAGTATACCGGCTACAAGAGAAGCTGCGGACTGCACCAGGGCGGTTATCTCCTGGTTGCCTACACGGAGAAAGAGTGGGACCAGTTCCACAAAAACCTGGAGGTACAGCATAAGCTGGGGATCGATTCCTACGCCGTGGACCTTGACCAGATCAGGGAAATGATGCCGGGCATCAACACCGAGGGCATGTACGGCGGCACCTTCTGCCAGAAGGACGGCCACGCGGATCCCTTCCAGTGCACCCAGGCCTACGCCACCGGCGCAAAGCGGATGGGCGTGGAGTTCCTGACCTACACCGAGGTCACCGGCCTCGCCACAAAGGCGGGGAGAATCGCCGGCGTGAAGACCACCCGGGGCGACTTTGAGGCCAATATCGTCATCAACTGCGCCAATGTCCACGCGCCGGAGCTGGCTGCCATGGTCGGCGAGGATATCCCGGTTTATTCCGAGCGTCACCAGGCCCTGGTCACCGAGCCGGTGGCTCCCATCTACGACATGATGCTGATGTCCTTTGCCCGTTCCTACTATGTGCAGCAGACGCCTCACGGCAGCTTTGTCATGGGCATCGGTCCGAAGGAAGCTCCCAGCTTCAACTTCAATTCCAGCTGGCAGTTCCTCGAGAAGAACTGCGCCGTCATGTGCGAGGCCCTTCCGATTCTCCGGAAGCTGAAGGTGGTCCGCCAGTGGGCCGGCCAGTATGACATGAGTCCCGACTGCAACCCGGTCATCGATGAGGCGAAGGAGGCAAAAGGCTTCTGGAGCGTCTGCGGGTTCTCCGGCCACGGCTTCATGGTTTCGCCGCGCATCGGAATCCTGATGGCAAATAAGATTGCCGGCATGGAAGACTCCATGGACATCACAATGTTCAGCAAGGAGAGATACAAGACAGGAAAGCTTCTGCTGGAGCCCGCGGTAGTATAGGGCCCGGGCAATTCCATACTGTAATGACGCGAAACAGCTGTCACGGCTCCGCACGCCGGGACAGCTGTTTCTTTGTCTTGACTTTTGCCCGGACAAAATCTATGCTGAAATTACGTGTATGGCTATTTCACGCCGGAAAGGGGGAGGTTCAGATGAGCCGGGATGAGTCATTTTTTTCCCGCGACAGGGAGTTTTATCATTCTCTTTTTGCGATGCTCATCGTGGTGGCACTGCAGAACCTGATCTCCTACAGCGTCAATATGGCGGACAATATCATGCTGGGAGCCTACAGCCAGGAAGCCCTCTCGGGCGCCGCTGTGGTCAACCAGGTCTTTTTCCTGGTGCAGCAGACGGCAGTGACCATCGGCGACGGCCTGGTTGTGCTGTCTTCCCAGTACTGGGGACAGAAGCGCACCGAGCCGATCCGGCGCATCACAGGCATGGTTCTCCGGGTGGCTTTCTGTATCGGGGTATTCCTGATCGTTGTCTGCACATTGTTCCCGCGTCAGATTCTTTCCATATTCACAACGGATGAGACAATTCTTTTCCAGGGCATGCAGTACCTGCGGATTATCAAATATACGTTCCTGCTTTTCCTTCTGACCCAGGTGCTGCTGGCATCGCTCCGCAGCGTGGAGACCGTGAAGATCGCGTTTGCCATCTCCTGTGTCTCCCTGGTGATCAATATCTGCGTCAATTCCACCCTGATCTACGGACGGTTCGGATTCCCGGAACTGGGCGTGGTCGGGGCCGCCATCGGCACCATCACTTCCCGGATTGTGGAGCTTTTGATCGTTCTTTTCTATATGCTGAAGAAGGACGGACGGCTCCGCCTCTTTTCCGACCGGGCCCTGCTTCATGCCCCGAAGGAGCTGCGGCAGGACTATGTCAGGGTTGCCGTCCCCATCCTGGTGGCAGGACTCCTGTGGGCCGTTTCCGTGCCCATGCAGACCGCCATCCTGGGGCACCTGAGCTCTGACGCCATCGCGGCAAACTCGGTCGCGACCACATTTTACCAGTAT
>ONXW01000237.1 GCA_900321915.1 uncultured Eubacteriales bacterium | reverse complement strand
GGCGGAGGATGAGGATTACGTTCCGGAAAAGGCGGAGAGCGGCCTGCAGGGCTGGGTTGACTGCTTTGAGAAAGCGGAATTTGCCGGCTCTCTCTTCTGCGGCGGCATAAACGACCCGGGCGAAGCGTCCGGGAAGAAGGATGCGCTGGAGAAAGCGTACCGGTTCGGCGCATCGCTTAAGTAAACCTGGACATAACGCGCACGGCGCAGCGGCCTGTCAGAGATTTCTGACAGGTCTTTTTTATTTGCAAAATTCCTCTTGAAATCAGAACACATGTTTGCTATGATAGGATCACAAATCGAGAGCAGGCTGCTCACGATAGAAAATGAAGTGATATGGCGGAAATGACAAAAGGCATTCTGCCAGGAGAGGCGGTATCCCATGAGGCATAAAGACCCGGAGCTGATGAAGCAGATCAGGACGTATATCGGCGAATTTTACGCGGCACGCGACAGGACGCCGTCCACCACGGAGATCGCGGCGCGCTTCGGCATTGCCCGGAGCACGGCCCAGAACTATCTCGTGGCGATGAACCGGAACGGGATGGTCTCCTACGAGGGAGGGAAGCTTTCCGTGGAGCATATGGAGAAGATCCGGACGCAGCGCACGGGGGCGCCGCTGGTGGGCAGCGTCCCCTGCGGGGAGCTGACCTTTGAGGAGGAGAATGTGGAGTGCGTCATGACGCTCCCGGCGGAGATCTTCGGGAACGGCCCGTTCTACCTGCTCCACGCCTCCGGCGATTCCATGGAGGACGAGGGCATCGAGGACGGCGATCTGGTGGTGGTGAAGCGGGAGACGGACCCGAAGAAGGGGGACCTGGTCATCGCCATGGACGCGGAGAACCGGAACACACTGAAGAAATACGGCGGTATCAGCCGGAAGAATAAGAAGGCGATGCTGCTCTACTGCAACCAGGCCGTCTACGGGGATAAGGTGATCTATGTGGACAGCCTGGCCTGCCAGGGCATCGTCAGCCATGTGATCAAGAAAAAGTAGGGCGCGGCCCGGGACGGGGGGATGTGAATGGACGCGGAGAGAACGTATATCTGCATTGATCTCAAGTCCTACTACGCCTCCGTCGAGTGCGTCCACAGGGGGCTGGACCCGCTGAAGGCGAACCTCCTGGTGGCGGATGAGTCCCGGTCCGACCAGACCATCTGCCTCGCGGTCTCGCCGTCGCTGAAGGCCATCGGGGTCCCGAGCCGGCCCAGGCTTTTTGAGGCCAAGTGGGCTATCGCCAAGTATGAGCGGGAGCACCGCACCAGGGTGGAGTACATCACCGCAGTCCCCAGGATGGCGGAGTATGAGCGGATCTCGGCGCAGATCTACGGCATTTACCTGCGCTACGCGGCGCCGGAGGACATCCACGTCTACTCTATCGACGAGTGTTTTGTCGACTGCACGGCGTACCTGCACTTCTACAGGCGGGAGGCGGAGCGGACGGGGGTGCACCCCGGCCACGTGATGGCGATGACCATGATCCGGGATGTGCTGAGGACGACCGGGATCACGGCGACGGTGGGTATCGGCACCAACATGTACCTGGCGAAGGTGGCCATGGACATCGTGGCCAAGAAGCGGCGGGCCGACCGGGACGGCGTCCGGATCGCGGAGCTGAACGAGGATTCCTACAAGTTCCTGCTCTGGGACCACCGGCCGCTGACGGATTTCTGGCAGATCGGGCCCGGGAAGGCCAGGCGCCTGATGAACTCCCACATGTTCACCATGGGGGACGTGGCCGAGAGGACCCAGTGGGACGAGGAGTATTTTTACAGGACCTTCGGCATCGACGGGGAGATCCTGATTGACCACGCCTGGGGGATCGAGCCGGTCACCATGCGGGACATCAAGAATTACCGCCCGGACAGCCACAGCCTGTCCAACGGCCAGGTGCTGCCGCGGCCCTACAGGTACGGGGAGGCCAGGAATGTCTTCATGGAGATGATTGACGTGCTGTGCGCGGACATGTTCCTGAAAAACCTGACAGCGCCGGCATTTACCTGGTGGGTCTCCTACGACTACAAGAGCCTGGAGGCGTGCCCGGACTATGACGGCCCCGTGGCGGTGGATTTTTACGGCAGGCTTCACCCGAAGCACGCGGTGGGGACGGTGAAGATGCGGACCAGGACGAACTCTGTCTCGACGGTGACGGCGGCGCTTGTGCCGTCTTTCGACAAAAAGACGGATCACCGGCTCCTGTACCGGAGACTGGGCGTCTGCGCCGCGGACACAGCCGAGGATGACGGGATGTTTCAGCTGAATCTTTTTACAGATTATGATATGCTTGAGAGGGAAAAACGAATCCAGCGGGCCATGCTGGAGGTGCGGAAAAGATACGGGGCGGGCGCCGTGTTCAAGGGGATGAATCTCCTGGAAGGCGCGACGGCCCTGGAGCGCAGCCGGCAGATCGGAGGCCACAGGGCGTAACCGCGGAAAGTGCCCTCTCCTGCGGACGGGAGGAGGCGCGCAGGATGGCTGCGATAGGCGTTATGCCGATGCCGGCGGATTTCCGGTACCGGAAGGTTTTCCTGAAGGGAAAGCCGGGGCACGGCGGGAATGACCCGTTCCTGATAAGGCATCCCCGGATGGACCGGGGACACCGGGCGAAGATATTTTCCCCGTTTGACGCCCTGAAGGGGTTTGGCGAGGCGGTTTCGTCGAAGGACATCCTGTACCGGGACAGGGTGACGCCGGGACAGGAGAAGTCGGAGGAGATCTCCCGGAGGCTGCAGATCCTGCGGCGGCTTACCCGGAACAGCCGGATGGCCAGGGAAAACCGGGTGCAGGTGTCCGTCACATGGTATGAGCCGTGCAGCGACGAAAACAGCGAGGCTTACGGGACGCGGGGCCTGTACCGGACCGTCACCGGAATCTGCCGGAACGTGGATTCTGAGGTGACAAAGACCATCCTGGTGGACGATCTGAGGATT
>ONXW01000232.1 GCA_900321915.1 uncultured Eubacteriales bacterium | reverse complement strand
GCGGCGATCCCTTCGGTGAAGAGGACATTGTGAAATAATGAAACTGTGATATCTGGTGATATCTGAAGAGCTGCAGGGCCTCCGGCAAATGCCGGGGGTCCTGTTTTTCCCGGGTTGCATTTTCGGAACCGGATACAGCACAGACCTAATTTCAGGAGGTGTCTTATGTTATACAAGAGCCCGGTAAATGTCCGCGGACTGACTCTGGAGAACCGCATCGTGCGGCCGCCGATGGCGACCCGAGCCGCTAAAGACGGCCTCGTCCGCGCGGACCAGGTGGAATATTACCGGAAGACGGCGGGATATACCGGCCTGGTTATCCTGGAGCACTGCTATGTCAACCTGGAGGGAAAGGCCAGCGAGGGCATGATTTCCATCGCGGATGACAGCACCCTTCCCGGTCTGAAGGAGCTTGTCAGGGCGGTGCATGAAGCGGGGACGACGAAGATATTTGCCCAGATCAACCACGCGGGGTCGGCGGCGGACCCGGCGGTGAACGGCATGCCCATTGTGGGGCCCAGCGCGGTTTCCCATCCCAGGGCGAAGACGGAAGAACTCCCGCACGCGCTGACAAAAGAGGAGATAAAGGAGCGGGAGGAGTGGTTTGTGCAGGCGGCGCTCCGGGTAAAGGCCGCGGGATTTGACGGCGTGGAGGTGCATGCGGCTCACGGATACCTGCTCAACCAGTTTTTCTCCCCCATCACAAACCAGAGGACAGATGAGTACGGTTGTGATACAATAGAGAACCGTGTGCGGATACACTGCGAGGTCCTGAAAATGGTCCGTGAGGCGGTGGGGGAGGATTATCCCGTCGCCATCCGCATGGGGTGCCTCGATTCGGACGGGCGCGGCATCACGCCGGAGGACGCGGCCAAGGCGGCGCCGCTCCTTGCGGATGCAGGGGCGGACCTGCTCGACGTCACCGGCGGTGTCTGGGGCTATGTCCGGAGAGGACATGATGAACCAGGGTATTACGCCGTCGCCAGCACGGCGGTGAGGAATGCCCTGCGGGAGACAGGATGGCAGATTCCCGTGATCCTGACCGGCGGCATCAAGACCCCGGAGGATATGGAGAGGCTGCTTAAGGAAGGCGCCGCGGACCTTATCGGCGTGGGGCGCGCCATGCTGGCGGACGAGGATTGGAGCCGGAAGGCGCTGGAATAAGAGAAGCAAGCCCGGCGGACGGGGAAGATGCCTCCGGCTGCACGGGAAATAACAACAGGAAGGTGAGACTGACAGATGGAAAAGAAGGCTGTGGCGGAGATCCGGAAGCTTCTGCGGAAGCAGGACTGCCGGATAGACAGGATGCGGGCCTGTTTTGTGGATGAGAATAAGGAGAAGGTGCTGGAGCTGGCGGAGACATTTCTCGCCCTGCCGGAGGAAGACCTTTCGAAATACTGCGAGATCCTGTCCAAGACACTGTCCGGCAGGATCGGACGAAACCTGTTTAACCTGGAGTTCCCCCTGGAGGAGGAGCGCCCGGGCGGAAAGCAGGAATTTCTCTATAACCTGGAGAAAAGCGAGCTGAAGGATGAGGATGTGCTGGAGGAATTCTACGACAGGGTCATTGAGGCCTGCGAATACCCCGGCAAGTACCTGATTCTCGTGGTGCACGGCGTCTATGACATACCGGCGAGGACCGGCGACGGACTGGACCTGGAGGACGCCTCCGACTACGTCTACTCCTTTGTGCTCACAAGCATTTGCCCGGTGGACCTGATGAAGGAAGGCCTCTGCTACGACGGCACCACATTTGCCAGCCGGTCCGCCGACTGGGCGGTACAGAAGCCGGTGCTGGGCTTCCTCTATCCCGCCTTCAACGACCGGACCCCGGACATCCATGCCGCGCTGTACTACGCGAAAAAGGGAGACGAGCGCTATGAGGAGCTGGCGGAACAGCTTCTGGGCTGTACGCTTCCGCGGGCGGAGAAGGAGCAGAAAAATATGTTCCGCGCCATCGTGGAGGAGTCCCTGGGACGCGGCTGCGACTTTGAGAGCGCCATGAATATCACCGAAGCGGTGAACGAGATTGTGGAGAGCGGAAAAGAGGAGGGCGAGCCGCCGGTGCTGGTGAAAGAGGACATGCGCCGGATCCTGGAGGACAACGGCGCCGACGACGACCAGCTGAAGAAATTCGACGCCATTTACGACGAGGCCATGGGCGATGAAAAGTCCTTCCTGGCGGAAAATGTGGCCGATACCGCGAAGCTCAGCGTAAAGTCCGCGAATCTCAAGCTGACGGTAAAGTCGGAGGTCTCCCAGATCCTCACCACGAAGGTCATTGACGGGCAGGAATATCTGCTGATTCCCGTCTCCGACGACATCGAGGTGAACGGCATCCGCATCCGCCAGACCCTGCGGCAGGAAGAGGAATAGAGGATTTTACGGCGGGACAGGGGTCGGCCTCCCCGCGCATGTATTTACAACGGAAGAATATTATAGTATGATAGAACCTGTAATATAGTTATCAAAACTATATTATGGGTTCTTTCATTAGTACCTGAAACGTATGATTTACTTGTCCAAAACGGCATCACTTTTCAGGAGGCAAAGAGATATGCGTAAATATGTGATCAGCTGCTGCACTCCGGTGGATCTCAACAGGGAAACACTGGAACGGCACAATATCAGGTATGTTTATTTTCACTTCAGCCTGGGAAATGATTTCTATGACGATGATTTCGGCGAGACGGTCCCGCCCGCGGAGATGTACCGCAGGATGCTGGCCGGCGAGGAGTCCAAAACTTCCCAGGTGAGTGTGGGAGAATACACGGAGTTTTTCAGGAAATTCCTGGAAGAGGGGAAGGATATCATTCATATTTCCCTGTCCAGCGGCATTTCCGGTACATATAATTCCGCGGTTATCGCCGCGGAGGACCTGCGGGCGAAGTATCCGGAGCGGAAGATTTATGTGATTGATTCCCTGCAGGCTTCCGCCGGATATGGAATGTTTGTACTGAAGGCGGCGGAACTGCGGGACGCCGGGCTGGACGCGGAGGAGGTGGCCGGCTGGCTCGAAAAGCATAAACCGGAGGAGGAAAGCTGGTTCTTCTCCACAGACCTGACATTCTTTATCCGTGGCGGAAGAATCTCCAGAACCGCAGGAATGATAGGATCCGTCCTGGGAATCTGCCCGTTCATGCGGGTGAATAAGGAAGGGAAGCTGGAAGTCGTTGAGAAAGTCCGCACCAAGAAGCGGGTATACCGCCGCGTGGCTGACCAG
>ONXW01000005.1 GCA_900321915.1 uncultured Eubacteriales bacterium | reverse complement strand
GGCGCCGGCGTTACCGGCGCGGCTGTGGCGAGGGAACTGTCCCGCTATAAAGCGGAGGTCTGTGTCCTGGAGCGCGGTGAGGATGTCTGTTCCGGAACGTCCAAGGCCAACAGTGCCATCGTTCATGCGGGATACGACTGCGTCCCGGGCTCCATGATGGCGAAGATGAATGTTCGCGGCAACGAGATGATGACCGATCTCTGCAGAGATCTGGATATCCCGTTTGACAGAAACGGCTCCCTGGTCGTATGTATCGACGAGGAAAGCCTTCCGGGCCTCCAGGAGCTTTACGACAGAGGCATCAAGAACGGCGTCCCGGGAATGAAGCTGTTAAACCGGGAAGAGGCAAAGGCTATGGAGCCGCACCTCTCCGACAATGTGCAGGGCGCGCTCTACGCTGCAACCGCCGGAATCATCTGCCCCTTCAAGCTGAACATTGCCATGGCTGAGAATGCCAATGTCAACGGGGTGGACTTCTTCTTCAACACCAACGTGGAAACTCTCTGCCGTGACGATGAGGGCATCTGGCACATCCGGACAGCCAACGGCGAGTACAAGGCAAAATGTGTGGTCAATGCGGCCGGCCTTTACTCTGACTATTTCCACAACATGGTCAGCGCAAAGAAGATTCACATCACACCGAGGCGCGGCGACTACTTCCTGCTGGACAAGACCACCGGCGGGTTTGTAAAGCACACGATCTTCCCGCAGCCCACCAAGTACGGCAAGGGAATTCTCGTGGCACCGACCATTCACGGAAACACCCTGGTGGGACCGACCGCCATCGATATCGAGGACAAAGAGGCTATCGCCACCAGACAGGAAGGCTTTGACGAGATTCTGCAGAAGTCATCCATGTATGTGGACAATGTCCCCGTCCGCCAGGTTATCACCAGCTTCGCGGGACTCCGCGCCCACGAGGACAATCACGAATTCATTCTCGGAGAGCCTGAGGACGCCCCGGGCTTTATCGACTGCGCCGGCATCGAATCTCCGGGACTTACCAGTTCCCCGGCTATCGGCGAGTACATCGGCGGCATGATCCGCGACAAGATGGGCCTCGAGGAGAAGGAGAGCTGGATTTCCACCAGGAAGGATGTGCTGAATCCGCAGCACCTGACCATGGAGGAGAAAAACGAACTGATCAAGAAAGAACCGGCCTACGGCCGTATTATCTGCCGCTGTGAGTCCGTCACCGAGGGCGAGATCCTGGATGCTATCCACCGCCCGCTGGGCGCGAGATCCCTGGATGCCGTCAAGCGCAGGACACGCGCCGGTATGGGAAGATGCCAGGCAGGCTTCTGCAGCCCCCGTGTCATGGAGATCCTGCAGCGTGAGCTTGGACTTAAGATGGAAGAAATTCACAAGAACGACTCCGGTTCCTGGCTTGTCATGGAACGCACAAAGGAGGTGACAGAATGAGCGCACAGATGAAAGACCATTATAATATCGTCGTCATCGGCGGCGGTCCGGCAGGACTCGCTGCGGCAGTTTCCGCGAAAGAAGCGGGAGAGGACGACATTCTGATCCTCGAGCGCGACCATGAGCTGGGCGGCATTCTGAACCAGTGCATCCACAACGGTTTCGGCCTTCACACCTTCAAGGAGGAGCTTACCGGCCCGGAATATGCCTGGAGATTTGAGTCAAAGGTTTATGAGCTGGGCATTGAGTACAAGCTCAATACCATGGTAATGGATATCTCCGCGGACCGTGTCGTCACCGCCATGAACAAGGAAGACGGCCTGTTCCAGATCAAGGCGGGAGCCATCCTCCTGTGCATGGGCTGCAGGGAGCGTCCGAGAGGCGCCCTGAACATCCCGGGCTACCGTCCGGCAGGTATTTTCTCCGCCGGTACCGCACAGAGACTGGTTAATATGGAAGGCTACATGCCCGGGCGCGAGGTCGTTATCCTCGGATCCGGCGACATCGGCCTGATCATGGCGAGACGTATGACCTTCGAGGGCGCCAAGGTTAAGGTTGTGGCAGAGCTTCTGCCGTACTCCGGCGGCCTGAAGAGAAATATCGTACAGTGCCTGAACGACTATGACATTCCGCTGAAGCTGTCCCACACCATCGTGGACATCGAAGGAAAAGAGCATATCTCCGCCGTCACCATCGCGGAGGTCGGACCGGACCGCAGACCGATCCCGGGAACTGAAGAGCGCTACACCTGCGACTGCCTGCTGCTGTCCTGCGGCCTGATCCCGGAGAACGAGCTGTCCCGCTCCGCCGGCGTCGATATGGACCCGGTAACCAGCGGACCGGTGGTCAATGAGAGCCTTGAGACCAGCATCCCCGGAATCTTTGCCTGCGGCAACGTCCTCCATGTACATGACCTGGTTGACTATGTTTCCGAGGAAGCAACCCGCGCCGGCAAGAACGCCGTGAAGTTTGTCCGCGGCGAGCTGGACAACACCGTAGGAAAATGCATTAAGCTGGAAGCTACCAGCGGTGCCCGTTACACTGTGCCCGCCACCATTGACCCGGACCGTATGGAAGACCTTCTGACCGTCCGTTTCCGTGTGGGCGACGTCTTCAAAAACAGCTTCGTCAGCGTTTATTTCGATGACGAGCAGGTACAGCACAGAAAGAAACAGATCATGGCGCCGGGCGAGATGGAGCAGATCATCCTGAAGAAGGCTGACATCCAGAAATACCCGGATCTGAAGAAGATCACTGTCAAGATTGAGCAGGCTTAAGGAGGGAAGCAGAATGGAGAAGAAAGAACTTATCTGCATCGGCTGCCCCATGGGCTGCCAGATGACAGTAGAACTGGAAAAAGGCGAAGTCATCAGCGTTACGGGCAACACCTGCATGCGCGGTGACGTTTACGCCAGAAAAGAAGTGACCAACCCGACGAGAATCGTGACCTCCACCGTCCTTGTGACCGGCGGAAAGAAGAAGGACCGCGTGGCTGTAAAGACCGCGTCTGACGTTCCGAAGGCAAAGATTTTCGACGTGATGAAGGTCATCAACCACGCGAAGGCGGCAGCGCCGATCAAAGTCGGCGACGTCCTGATTCCGGATGTAGCCGGAACAGGGGTCAATGTCATCGCTACGGCCAATATTGACTGACCCGCCCGTCAGCGGAAAATGCGCCAAAGCTGCAGAAATTATGTGACCGTTGGGCAGCAGTTCCTGTCTAATAGATTGTAAGCGGCCGGAGGGGCCGAACATCATTCGAAGATGGGCAATGCCATTTTTATGGCGCATACGACGGGCCCAGACAGCGTCCCGGAGAAATAAACTCCGGGACGCTGCTTTTTGTGCTTCTTACATACGGAGGAAGGAAAATGAGAAAACTGCTGATAGTCATTGACATGCAGAACGATTTTATTGACGCCGCGCTGGGCACGCCGGAAGCCTGCGCCATCGTGGAGGCAGTAAAGGAAAAGATTCGGTCTTATCCGGCGGAAAATGTTTATGCCACGATGGATACCCACGGGGAAAACTACATGGATACCCAGGAGGGGAAATACCTCCCCGTTCCGCACTGCATCAGGGGTTCCGCGGGGTGGGAGATCCGTCCGGAGATTAAAGAGCTTCTTGCCGGGGCGAAGATATATGAAAAGCCGACCTTCGGCAGCACCGCCATGGCGGCCGATCTGAAGGCCCTTTCCGAAAAAGAGGACATAGAGCTGGAACTGGTCGGCCTCTGCACGGACATCTGCGTCGTCTCCAACGCACTGCTCCTGAAAGCGTCCATGCCGGAGGTGAAGATATCCGTGGACGCGTCCTGCTGCGCAGGCGTGACTCCGGAGAAGCACCTGGCAGCGCTGGAAACCATGCGCTCCTGCCAGATCCAGGTTGAAAATTCATGACAGGGAAGAATGCAGGCCTCGCAGTGCTGTTTCCGGGGGTGGG